>CAWKMH010000067.1:0-81770 GCA_963850515.1 uncultured beta proteobacterium | reverse complement strand
ACGTGAAGCGCCTGCCATCGAGCTCGATCATGGCCGTTACTAAGTCCGGAAACTGCATGGCGGGTATCAGATGCTTGAAAAATCTGCTGCAGCATTTTCCATCGATAATTCCAGTCCCATATCACGCGGATTTCGTAAGCAGGCGATTTCCTTCAAACGCTCCTGCAGAACCTGCCCTTCACTTGATCGGCCTTCCGCCATGGGAAGGGGCTGCATCTGAGGGGCTTGAGCCTGAAGGGACCCACCTCACCCTGCTGGTCATTGAAGTTTTTCCTCTTTCCACCAATCTGATGTTTCCGTCTGTTCCGCGGCCAAGCTGATACATATGTCAGGCCTCATCGGTATGTGCATCTACTGATAAATTCAGCAAATTGATCTTCGAATTATGGAGAGTTTTTTGGCCCAAGCGCAATGCTGTTCAACTTTTGTAAACAGCATTCTTCTAAAGGACGTTGCTTTATCACTCCGCGGCAAAATAACACCAATTGCTCAGTAGAGAGCGATTTAGTATGAGGAGGATAAGAACGCAGGGATGAGCGTTGGATATTGCGTGGCACTTCAGTGTAATGGGTAAAAAAATAAAATAAATTGCCCAGACTCAAGCTTCTATCGTCTCTGCCCGTAAGGCGAGATCGATTCGTCAGCGCGGTACTAATCATTAGCCTTGGCCGTTCCCTGTTAGAGATCGGATGGACGGCGGCCCCACACCTTTAATGCCGGAACGATAGAAGATATCAAGTTACGCGTGCTTTCGCCCGCGTACTCCTCCTATAATTGCGCGCTGGATTCCTGCCCTGGGAGACATCCATCCGATCAGAAACCAGATGTTAATATTACAGCGGATAGGATTCCTGTTCGGGACAGGCGCTCCGCATCGAACAATCTGTTCCTGCATGACAACCGCGCAACCTGTTCGTTTTGCGAAAGAAACAATGTACCGTTGGTCAGATCGGGTGAGACAAAATCACCGCGAGTTCCCCCCGTCGCGATGAGGACGAATTGGTTCGGGTCGCCATCCGGTTTGGTCGGGTCCAGCAGGCCTACAGTGCCGTCATTATTATTGACAACAATATCACCATTTAGCGCACCGCCGCTGATGACTCCGGTACGCGTCAGGGCTGTGTCCAAAATTGGGAAAACTCCGGATAAGTGCACCGGTGCCGATATTATATGCCTGGACCACGCGGATTTTCGACATAAGCGATCTTGCCATCCGGCTGCATGGATACCCCATCCGGGAATAAATGTGAGTTGATTACTCTGGATGTGCCGGCAACCGGATCCATATCGACCAGTCCTGAGTTGCTTGCAGCGATGAGGTGCCCATTGAGTGGATTGGTCCACATGCCCAGATAACCGCGAAGACCCGCGGCTGCTAAGTTAGCTTATCCCAGTGCGTGATCCATCACCGCACAAGCGCTCGCAGCTCCCCTGAAAGGCTTGAGCACCTGAAACATGGCTCCTCGGCGGTTGCCATCGCATAATTACAGTTGCCGGTCTGGCAATACACACGAGGTTGCGCTCAACGTAGCTGCCTCAAGGTCTGGCCATCTGGATCCGTTCGCAAAACGTATATCTTTCGGTCAAGGGCACTTCCTGTAAATGATATTCCCGTTCGAAAATATTCCGAAGGACAATGGCCCATATTGCCCGTTATAACCACTTACGAAGTGGTAAAGGGTGAAGCCGTCCGCAATTTCCGGCCGGCCTGCCGGGAAGCGAGCAAGGCCTTCAGCGAGGGAAAGTCCACAAGGAGCAGATGAGACATCCTTGTCGGTCTACTTTACAGTCGCAGCTTCAGCGCTTGATAATTAATATATAAATCTTTGATATAAAGCATTCTTTTAAATATTAGCATGAATCTTGCTTGATAATTTATACCCCTGTCGACCAAAAGGGGCTTTTCAATCATTCCAGGAGCTGAACACTATGAGACTCAACATCATACTTTCGTCAGCAAGTTTTGTGGTCTGTTTATCATTATCGGGCAGTCCTGCTCATGCTTCGCTTAAGCTTACGGCGGCGGGAATTGCGGACGGCTTCACCCTTACCACTTTCGTAAGTGGTTATAACGGACAATATGGGCCATTGTCCCTCGGAAATCTTTCGAACGGGAATATCATTACAGGCAGTGCGCTTGACCGAAAGATATACGTTTTCAACGATACAGATGGCCAGACCTTGAGCAGCTCGTTGAGCGCAACCCCATATATATGCCAGACCGGCAACTGTAATTATGCGATGGCAACCGCCGGGGGAGAGGTGTACGGTGCCCAAGCCTTTGGAGGTTTTTACGAGCGCTTTGCCAGCGATGGATCACGCACTCAGATCCCTAACTTAGCAGCCGCAGGTCTTCGCGGTTATCTGGGCATGTGGACCAATCCACTCAATGGGCACCTCATCGCTGCAAGCAACTCAGGACTGGTCGATATCGATCCGGTTGCCGGCACATCCAGAGTAATCAATTCACATCTGTTCCCGGATGGCGTATCCGTGTCACCGGATGGCAAGACCGCTTATGTCGAAAATGGCGTCATACAGGCATATGATATCGGCACCGGTGCGCTTATCCGGAGTTTTCCCAATTTTGGACACAGCCCTGACGGTACCGGAGTCATCAGCGGCGGTGCGCTAAATGGTGATATTGTTGTCAATAATAATGACGGCACTGTAGGCCTGCTGGACCCGACCAAACCGGATGGCGACCCGAACCAATTCGTCCTCATCGCCACGGGGGGAACTCGCGGTGATTTTGTCTCACCCGATCTGACCAACGGTACATTGTTTCTTTCGCAAAACGAACAGGTTGCGCGGTTGTCGTGCGGACCAGATTGTTCGATCGGAGCGCCTATTCCCGAACCGGAATCCTATGCGCTGATGCTTGCCGGTCTGGCTTTAATAGGATGGATGGCGCGGGGCAAGAATCCAGCGCAATTATAGGAGGAGTTACGCGGGCGAAAGCACGCGTAACTTGATATCTTTATGGTTCCGGCACTAAAGGTGTGGCCGCCGTCCATCCGATACTCTAACTGGAACGGCCAAGGCTAATGATCCGTCCGCCTTGACGAAATCGATCTCGCCTTACCAGGCAGAGACTATAAAAGCTTGAGTCTGGGCAATTTATTTTATTTTTTTACCGATTCACTTGAAGTGCCACGCAATACCCAACGGTCATCCCTGCGTTCTTATCCTCCTTATCTATAAGCTCGCTCTCTACTGAGCGATTGGTATTATTTTGCCGCGGAGTGATAAAGAAACATCCTTTAGAAGAATGCTGTTTACAAAAGTTGAACAGCATTGCGCAGAGGCCAAAAAACTCTGCATAATTCGAAGATCAATTTGCTGAATTTATCAGTAGATGCACATACTGATGAGGCCGGACATATGTATCAGCTTGGCCGCGGAACAGACGAAAACATCAAGTTGGTGGAAAGAGAAAAAACTTCAATGACCAGCGAGGGTAACAGTCACTCAGGCTCAAGCCCCTCAGATGCAGCCCTTTCCATGGCGGAAGGCCATGCAAGTGCAGGGCAGGTTCTGCACGAGCGTTTGAAGGAAATCACCTGCCTCTACGAAATCCGCCGTGACATGGGGCTGGAATTATCGGTGGAAAATGTCTGCCAGCAGATTTTCAAGCATCTGATACCCGCCATGCAGTTTCCGGACATTGCCACCGCCATGATCGAACTCGATGGCAGGCGCTTCACCTCGGAGAATCATGGCCAGGGGCTTACGCATGAGCTGCAGTCGAAGATCAGCGCCAACAACAAACCCTGCGGCCAGCTGCGCGTGTTCTATCCCGAAGACAAGCCCTTCCTGATTCCAGAGGAGCAGAGGCTCATCGATGCCGTCGCGAGTGACCTGGAGATGTGGCTGGGACGGAAACAGATCGATGAAACACTGCGCGAGCGCCTGAAGGAAATCACCTGCCTCTACGAAATTCGCCGCGACATGGGCCTGGAACTATCGATTGAGGGCGCCTGCCAGCAGATTTTCAAGCATCTGATACCCGCCATGCAGTTTCCGGACATTGCCACCGCCATGATCGAGCTCGATGGCAGGCGCTTCACGTCTGAGAACCACGGACAGGGGTTGACGCATGAGCTGCAATCGAATATCAGCGCCAACAACAAGTCCCGCGGGCAGTTACGCGTGTTTTATCCCGAAGACAAGCCCTTCCTGATTCCTGAGGAGCAGAGGCTCATCGATGCCATCGCAAGCGACCTGGAATTGTGGCTGGAGCGTAAACACATCGATGAAGCGCTGCGCGAACGCCTGAAGGAAATTAGTTGCCTTTATGAGATTCGCCACGGTCTGGGGCAGGAATTATCGATGGACGGCGCCTGCCAGCAGATTTTTACCCACCTTATACCGGCCATGCAGTTTCCGGAAATTGCCACTGCGATGATCGAGCTCGACGGCCGGCGCTTTACTTCCGATAATCACCGCAATGGCCTTACGCATGAGCTTCAAACGAATATCAACGCCAACAATAAACTTTACGGCCAGTTGCGCGTGTTTTATCCCGAAGACAAGCCCTTCCTGATTCCTGAAGAGCAGAGGCTCATCGATGCCATTGCAAGCGATCTGGAAAGATGGCTCGAGCGCAAGCTGCTGGAGCAGACTCTGGTTTCCGTTGCGGAAGAGCACCAGCGTGTGCTCGGGCAGGAATTGCATGATAATCTTGGGCAGCAGATTGCAGCAATCAGTTATCAAGCAAAAGCCCTGGAGAGAAAAATAGCCGCGTCGGGAAGTGCGGATGCAGTCAGCATCGCTGCTTCCATCGCGGCACAGGCGCAAACCGCTGTGATGCAATGCAAACAGCTCGCACAAGGCCTGCTTCCGTTCGAGCTGGAGACCAATGGCCTGGTAGCTGCGCTGCATGCATTTTCTTCGAGGATCGCGACAGCTTATAAGATCAAGTGCGATTTTATATGCAGGAATGAGATTTTCATCAATAACAAAAATGTTGCGCTTAACCTGTACCGTATAGCCCAGGAAGCGGTCAATAACGGCATACGCCACGGCGGCGCGCAACATCTGATCATTTCGCTGGCCTTGGAAGAAGGAATGCTCCGGCTCTCGATATGCGACAATGGACGGGGCTTTGCGGGGGTTGGCACAAAGCATGCCGCAACCCCGGGAATGGGCATTAAAATCATGCAGTACCGCGCCAGGCAACTCGGTGCGACGCTTGAATTCCTCAGGCGGGCAGAAGGAGGTATGGAAGTGCGACTGGAAATGCGAATGGCCTGATATGCCGGCTTCATCAATCAAGAAAGCACAGGTAATGCTGGTAGACGATCATGCCATGCTGCGGCATGGCATGGCGATGCTCATCAATCTCGAGCCCGACATGGAAGTAATTGCCGAGGCGGGAGACGGTGATGAAGCGCTGGACAGGCTCAAGAAAGAACCTCATCCCGATATAGTCTTGATGGACGTATCTCTCAAGACCCTCTCCGGCTTTGAAGTCATTAAAACCATGCATGGTCTGATTCCCGCGCTACCCGTGCTCGTTGTCTCGATGCATGATGAAGGCGTTTACGCCCAGCGCGCGTTGCGGGCTGGCGCTCGGGGGTATGTGATGAAGCAGGAGCCGGGCGAAGTACTGGTTACTGCCATCCGCGAGGTATTGAAGGGAAATGTTTACCTGAGCAAGCAAATGCACGCCAGGCTGCTGAATCGGGTAGCGACTGGAACTACACAACCGGAACCGTTGATAAACAGCTTGACTCCCAGCGAGTTTGAAGTGCTGCACTTGATCGGATCAGGGCACAGCAGCCAGGAAATCGCCCGGTTGCTCAGTCGGAGCATTAAAACCATCGAAACGCATCGCTTCAACATCCGCGCGAAACTGAATTTGAAAGACGGCGCCGACCTGATACGTTATGCCACCCATTGGATTTCGGAAGAACGTTAGGAAGGCCTCGCTTATGATTAGGGATTTAAGCTAAGGCGCTCAAGGGATAACCAGTATCCACATCCCCGGCATTACACGATCCGCGGGTAATTGATATTGATACTTCTGCCATAAAAATATGTCCTAAGGGTTTCCCTTAGTATAAAACAAGGGTTTCCCCAATATACTCATAGTATTGACTCGGGTAGGATGCGATCACTTCATTCTATTTGGGGTTCATTATTATGAAATCGAAAATAGGAAAACTCTTTGCCGCGTTAGCCATAACCTTGCTGGCTTCCTGCGCACAGATGGGTCCCCTCGAAGCCCAGAATGCCAACATCCGCACAGCCGCAGAGCATGCCAGGACTTACGCCGACCATGACAGATTGGCAAAGCAATATGAAAGTACGGCCAAGGAATTGCTGGTAAAGGCAGAGGAACAAAAGAAACTGCTTCAGCATTATGAGGAAAAAAGCTATCTCTATGGCAGGCAGGCACAAGATCATCAGTCGCATACTTCAGCTTTGCTGAACAAATACCAGCAAGCCGCGGCGGAAACTATCAAACAGGCAGCCTTTCACCATAAAATAGCGGCGGAACTCGCGAAGGGCGATCATGCCGCCCAGCTAAGCAATAAGGAAAGCAAAGCCAGGATCGAGGCAAACCCGGAAGATTGGAACGGGAATCCCGGCAAAACTTTGTAAGATTTATAGGCGGGAGCGAAGGAACCTTGAAAAGGGGAACAGACATGTTCCCCTTTCTTTTGTCTCATTGTTTTCCATATTCTAGTAATCGTAATCGGGGACAGACCACGGTTTTTCCTAAACGTGCCCTTGACGTAAACGTGATGCCCGATAAAGTTGCCGCGCCTCTTCTTCCTTGAGTGTATCGTTGATTTCACGCATGACACTGTTCATGTCGACCGGGTTCTCAATACGCTCGAAGCACCCGGTCAGCACACTCTCAGGGTGAAGCTGGCTGCTTTGATAGAGCGACCATATCTCCATGCCATAGTTAGTGGCCAGCAACTCGGGCGCAAAGCGGCCGAAGTAAGTGGCAAGATTCTCGACATCCCGCAACAGCATTTTGCAGGCCTGATTGTTGGCGGCCGCCCCGATAGCTTGGGGCAGATCGATGATGACGGGCCCTGTGCTGTCGACCAGCACATTGTATTCGGAGAGATCGCCGTGGATGATTCCGGCGCAGAGCATGCGCACTACCTGCGTGATCAATGTGCGGTGGTATTCGCGGGATAGCTCTGCAGTGAGCACCAGATCGTTGAGCCGTCGGGGCGGCGTTGCCCTCGCTGTCGGTCACCAGTTCCATCAGCAGCACGCCCTCATGGAAGTTATACGGCTTGGGCACGCGCACACTTGCGGCGGCGAGACGATACAAGGCGTCCACCTCGGCATTTTGCCAGGCTTCTTCCTGCGCTTTGCGTCCATAGCTGGTACCTTTTTCCATGGCTCGCGCGCGACGGCTGTTTTTTACTTTGCGGCCTTCGGTGTAATCCACACTCTGGCGGAAACTGCGCTTGTTGGCCTCTTTATAAACTTTCGCGCAGCGTATCTCTTCTCCGCAGCGCACTACGTAGACCGTGGCTTCCTTACCGCTCATCAGCTGGCGGATAACCTCATCGACAAGCCCATCCTGGACCAGCGGTTCAATTCTTTTCGGAGTTTTCATAAGTGTGGTGCTGGGAATAATCGGGAATAATTGGGAAGAAAGTAATAATTGGAATAACAATTGGAAGACCACGGTTGTTCGTTTGATTTTAAAGTAATTTTCACGGAGTCCTGGCCCGGCACTTTCGAGGTCGCCCTGCTTTTCCGGGAACCACCCGTTTACCCAAGGCCGACGATACTCTGCATTGCAAAACTCGTGTTGCCAAGTACAAAGTTGCCGTTGGCGGCTCGGCGTATCTCCTCAATAACAGTTGGCTCCAACTCATGGTGAAATAGGCCACGATACGCCGCCTGCCTGGCTGCAGCGTCCAAACCCAATGCCTCATAAAGTGAGTGAGGCTTTATCAGCGCATCGTGTCCGCCCAGTGCATTTACCCGGTAGCTAGACCAATGATAATCAGCCGGATGACTCACTATGCCTGCCCGTACGGGATTTAGCTCGATGTAGCGTTGGCAAGCCAGCAGATAGACATCCTCCTGTATGAGAGATGAACGGTACCGCCCTTCCCATAGTGTTCCGCTGCGCCGGTAGGTACGATTTACATACTGCACATAACGCTGTCCCAGCGCTTTCATCAGCAATCCAGAGGCATCTATTCGATCAGCCGAAATTAAAAGATGGACATGGTTCGTCATTAGCACATAAGAGTGAACCCGGCAGCCTGCCTTGCTAGCACATTCCACCAGCCAATCAAGGTAGACGCAATAATCTTCGTCGGCAAAGAAGCAAGCCTGGCGATTGTTGCCGCGCTGGATGATATGTAAGGGTACGTTTGGTAGCGTAAGACGGGCACGGCGCGGCATGAATATTTCCATTACTAATTTAAAGATAGTCTAACAGAAAATCGTGGTCTGTCCCCTGTTTCCACTTCCCAGCCCTTGGATTCAAGGACAACGAGGTCCAGTATCAGTTTAAAGACAGGCTAATGGAAAATCGTGATCTGAGCTAACCCAGTCGTAGCTTCAAAATAAAATGGCCACAATAGACTATACGAATGACATCGGCTTGTAACAGCAAACCACAACAATAACGGCTTTCCCTCTGCACCTCCGGAGCCACATCAAAATGAACATTAAGAAATTTATTCCGATCATAGGGGCATCACTGTTTGCCATTCCTGTTGCCCATGCCAGCATCGATCTCATCGCCATCGGTTCACTGAGCGGCACCTTCTCGGATCTCTCAAGCCAGACATCGGGTCCACTGGAAAATGGCATAGCCGGCAACGTTCTTGGCGGCCTTGGCTCCGGTTTCGCGTGGGCAGGTGGCAATACCTTTATCGCGATCCCGGACCGCGGACCCAATGCGACCAGTTACAATTCCCTGGTTGACGACACCACGTCCTATATAACACGCTTCCAAACCATCCAGATGAGCTTGGCAGCCACGGGATCAGGGCCGCTACCGTATACGCTCACCCCGGCGCTGACGGCAACCACTCTTTTATCCAGTTCCACTCCGCTGACCTATGGCACTGGCGCGCTCGGAACGGATGCCACTCACACGCTCGGCAGCGGCGTACCCGCACTGAATGCTATCAGCGGCACCAATTATTTCACCGGACGCTCTGACGGCTTTACCGCCGGTTCCTCAGGCAATCCCAATAATGCTCGCTTCGATCCGGAAGGCGTACGCGTCTCAAACGATGGCAAGAGCGTATTCATCTCTGACGAATATGGTCCTTACGTCTATCAGTTCGACCGTGCGACCGGCCAACGCACAAAAGCTTTCGCCTTGCCCGTGAATCTCGATGTCGCCACACCCGGCCCCACCACCGCTTCGGAGGGCAGCCCTTTCAATACGACCGGACGGGTGGCGAATAAGGGCATGGAAGGGCTAGCCATCACGCCTGATGGCACGACACTGGTTGGCATCATGCAGGCTCCCCTGCTCCAGGATACAAACAAAAATGTCCGGATCGTTACCATTGATATCGCAAGCGGAACCACGCACGAGTATGCTTATAAACTGACCACGGGTTCCGGCGTCAGCGAAATTGTCGCTCTTAACAATCACCAGTTCCTGGTCGACGAGCGCGACGGCAAAGGCCTCGGCGATGGCACCTCAGCCGTGGTCAAGCAATTATTCAAAATTGATATTGATGGCGCGCAGGATGTTTCAAGCATGAGCGGAGACCTGTCGTCCAAGGCGGTCAGCAAGACTCTGTTCCTCGATGTCGTGGACAAGCTGCACAGCAACGGTATTGCGTTCGACCAGATTCCCGCCAAGATAGAAGGTCTGGCCTTTGGCGACGATGTGGTTATTGATGGTGTCACCAGGCACACGCTGTTCATTACTAACGACAACGACTTTATTCCCGGCGTCGCGGGCGACAACAAGTTCTATGTCTTCGCTGTCAGCGATGCCGACCTGGCTGCTGTCGGCGCCACCTATACGGCGCAAATGATTTCTCCTGTTTCCGAGCCCGAAACTTACGCTCTGATGCTCGCCGGCCTGGGCACATTAAGTTTGCTGGCGCGCCGTAGAAAGGCCTCCCGAAAGTAAATTTAATTCTCTCTTCCAGGCTTCAAATAAAGCCTCCGTCAAAAGCGGAGGCTTTATTTTTGGGATCGGATATAGCAAAAAAGAGCCAATCGAGTCTGACGTCTGACCCTATAGCTTTTAGAAATCCTGTTGACCTCGAATGCGAGGAAGAGCTTACCTTGATAAAAGCAAGCAGAAGCAAAGAGCGCTTACTATTCTTAATTCAAGGAAAAAAGATATGACACGAAACAAACTGAAACGAGGAACAACCGCTGGACAATCGGTTAAGGTGAATGACGCGAACATCCAATAACTATTCCAAGGTCTTGCCCAGCAGCTTATTGATCTCTGACGCATCAGCTTGCTCATTGAGCTTAAGCGCGCGAGGCACGGCACAACAACTTCACCGAAGCTCGACCGCGGAAAGATCGCTCTGAAGGTAGTTGATCAACCAGGTGTTGTCTCCAAAGCCGGTATTTCGTGCAACGACGCGGGTTTTACTTGGCGCGGACATCATGGAAGGGGGTATTCGATGAACAAAATTTTTCATGTTAACCAGAAGACGGGTATTTCGCACTTAATTTAGGGGGTGATTATGATGATGGCTCCTGTTCTCGGTGAATTGATTGGAACCTGCCTGTTAGTCTTATTGGGCAATGGTGTAGTAGCCAATGTGGTATTGAATAAATCAAAGGGCAACAATAGTGGCTGGCTGACGATCGCAGCAGGTTGGGGCATTGCACTATTCGTGAGCGTTTATGCAGTCTCAGCGGCCAGTGGCGCGCATTTAAACCCCGCGGTAAGCATTGGGCTAGCGGCCGCCGGCAAATTTTCATGGGGTGATGTAATGGTTTATATTATTGGACAAATGGTGGGTGCCATGCTGGGTGCACTTATCGTATGGATCACATATCGCCAACATTTCGAACAAACACAGGACGCAGACGCGCAACTGGCTGCATTTTGTACAGGCCCAGCGATAAGAAGCCCATTTGATAATCTTGTTGCCGAAGCTGTTGGCACATTTGTACTGGTATTCGGCATTATGAGCATCGCTTCGCCACAGGCCAGTCTCGGCGCACTGGATGCACTGCCGGTAGCTTTGTTGCTTTTCGGTATTGGTTTATCGCTGGGTGGGCCAACAGGCTTTGCTGTGAACCCTGCGCGCGATCTGGGGCCACGCATCATGCATGCCATACTCCCCATATCCAATAAAAGGGATAGTGACTGGGGTTATGCGTACGTTCCAGTGATCGGCCCAATAATTGGCGGACTTGTAGCCGCTTTTGTTTTTAAACTGTTGTGAAGTAGTAAAAACAAGAAAGTAGCGTTTGGCAGGGCGGGTGCGTAGCTCCGCGGGTAAAGCTTGGGTTTACTGGCCTGTCGAATCTAGAACAAAATATTGAAGAGCAGAAGAATATTGCTTATATTTTTGCGGCAAGGTTGACAGGTGTGATTCAGGGCTTTAAAGCTGGCGGCTTGTCTCAACGTGCAATGGTTGCGCAGCTGAACCAACTTGCATGCTCCCCGTCAAGTTGGATCGGTCTGTGTCACCGTTAGTCACCACAAAAGTTTTTTACGCAACCTGGAACCGGGACGCTCTTTCCCTGCGAGATGGCCTCATCACTTTTTTCCATCGCCTCAGGTTATGACTTAACGCGGTTAACGATTTCGCTGGTTTGGGCTTAGAACTACCAAGACGTCTTAGCAAGTTACTTATCACTCGTATTGGTTTGGTTATGCGCATTGAGTTGGATCCAAGGAGTGCTGCTATTGTCTCCTCCTTCATTTTAATTATCTGCCGGACATCGTGATTTTCTACAAGCAATCTCTCGCGGTCCCGCACCATTGGCATGATGGACTGAATATAGTTCGTCAAAGCACGTAGCTCATCTATATGCCCGGTTGAAGGAGGAGAGCATTGTTCACTGAACTCCTTGACCGTCTTCATATATAGAGATTCCAGAACGTCGACGGCCGCGTCAAGCGCGCATTTGCTCCTGACGAACGCGGTTACGGCCGCAACCCGGGCAGGATCATATGAGGAAATGGCATTCATTATGGCTTGGGCATTAAAGTGGCCTGCGCTCAGCTTTGGTGAAAAATTCTGACTTTGGAATAAATCAAAATTGCTCAGATCGACAAGGTCAAGACACGAGGAAGGACTGATCGGCAAGACAGCACAGCCAGACGCCATTGCCTCGACTGCTGATCGGCCGGAGGCAAGTACAATATCATACTCGGGCAGCACCACCTCGGGTGCCAGCGTATCTCCCTGCGGCAACCAGAGATCCAGCTTGATGCCCATTGTTTCGAAAGCCTGGCAGAGCTGGGATGCATGCCAGCCGTTGCGATCAAAACTTCTTAAATAAAGTAATGCCTTTTGAGGTTTTTGCACCGGATTACGCACAAAACGAAATCGTCGCAGATCAACCCAATTTGGAACAGTCGTGACTTTCTGGTCCGGCAAGCCCAGTAACAAGCAAATGCGCCTGGAAATTGACGAACACATTCCCACGTAGTGCAGGATTCGTGGATGTGCTGGGGGGTCTTCAACCCACGGCACAAATCCATGGCAATGATAGATAGCGGGGACATCAGGAAATGCACATAAAGCCCGCATCGTATCCAGATGATGCTGCCCATGAATGACGTCAGGCTTGAACGGAGAGACCAGCGGATCAGGAATCGTCGCCACAGACATGCCTCTTAGCAATGATCCTGCTTCACCTATCTGCGAACTGCACGCGGCAACTTCATGTCCTCGAGAAATTAACGTCTTGGCGAGTTCAATCGCAACCCACTCGCTACCGCCCAGATTCGCAAGACTATTGTTGGTGATGAGTATTTTCATGAGTACCCGTATGGTGAGCAATTTGCCGAGCCAGATCCGCTGATCTGGGATGTACCGAGAAGAAAAGGACATCCCCGGCCTCTACCAAGCCGGGTTGCACAGTCAAACTATTTTCCAGAGGTCCAATGAATGTTGTGTCGACACCGATTTCTCGAAGGGTGCCTCAAGATTAGCGAGATAGTCATCTCCCGGCGGCAGGTAGCTCAGTTAGATAAGCTACTATGGGAGTTTCTATGCCCGCCTGCTCGACTTCGCTTGCGATCACCCCACTACGCATAATGCCGTATGCGATGCTGTATGGCAGAGTGAGTCCGTGCCGCCCAACAGGGACTCGATAATAAGGGGAAGATAAATATGGTTCATTATGTGCTGACTGTTGCTCCATTTAGCCTGAGGAGGGATAAATTTATAAATTGGAGATACTAGTTCTATTACATCATGCGCGTAGGTCTCGGAATAGCTGTAGTATTTTACAGGTGGCCAGCCGCCCCATTTCGGGCGTATCTTCCCGATGATGAGAGCGGAAGTGGTAGGAAGCAGCGCCAGCAACCCACCTTAGCCAAACTGAAGGTATTCCTATTTACAGAAATAGGCTTGATCGCGTTTCCGTTTTCCCGTTTCCATATCCCCACCGCTTATGTCGCCAAGAGCCGTTTTTGCGCTTTACCGCCGTTATCGCAAGTACGTTTGCTAAACAAGTAGAGGGGCTTAGTTCTTCCAAATTGCGCCACGTGAAGCAACTGGAAGAAGGGAATACCCGGCTCAAGGGGCTAATAGCGGACGTGCATCCGGACCTGTTTTCAATAGATGAATTGAAAACCTCACTCCCAGTCCACATGGAATTTATTGGCGTTATCAGCGGCAAACGAACCGAGGGGGTCAGCAGCGTGCCAATACGAAATTTCAAAATAAGCTTTTACGCCAGCTTTAAGAAACGTTTTTTGGAGGGCGACTTACTCGAAGCGCTGAAAGCTTATGACGTTTGGCTGTTTCTTGCCTGGCTTGACGTAAGATTGCGTTATAGGCGTTCTCGAAAATTGGCCCGCTCTGGATCACCCTCAGCATGGCGATCTTCTGTCTGACCCTGGGAACAGTGTATAGCAGATTGTTGAACGTAGAGATTGCGGAGTACTTACCCTTTCTATCGATAAGCTTCGTTATCTGGGGGCTGATTTCGAGCCTCTTGCTCGAATTTCCTAATTTATATGTAGATAATTCCCCTTACATCAAGGATATCCGGATCAATGCGCTAACAATTTTACTGCGGGGGATAACGAGGAACACTTTGGTGTTTGCTCATAATGTTCTTATTATTCTGGGGATTTACGCCTATTTCGATCTTTGGCCCGGCGTTGTCTTTCTGCTCGCGATCCCGGGCCTGATACTTGTACTGCTAAATCTTTTAGCTATAGGGGTGTCCTTGAGCATAATAGGCGCCAGATTCCGTGACATCGCCCTAATCAATCAAAGTCTGGTTCAGATCCTCTTTTTTCTTTCCCCAATAATGTGGTTCCCGCGTCTCGTCTCACCTGATAGTTTGTTTTTACAGCTAAACCCCATAGCATATTTTCTTGACCTGGTTCGATCCCCACTTCTTGGCTCTTTCCCATCCATGTCGTCATGGTATGCGGCAACTGCAATGCTGATGTTGTTCACCACTGCCAGCTCGGTTTTATATTTGAAGAAAAGCAGCAAGATTGCTCTTTGGGTTTAACAATGAGCCTGGTACAGGTAAAACATGTAACGCTCGAGTATCCGATTATCGGTATAGGGAGCCGCTCCGTAAAAAATCACGTTCTCAGCACAGCCACCGGCGGACTGATTACGGGCGGGGACGCAATCCCTGTGGTTAAAGCCCTGCAAGATGTGAATTTCTCTCTTAAGGAAGGCGACCGGCTTGGTTTAATCGGGCATAACGGGGCCGGGAAATCTACCTTGCTAAAAGTTCTTGCCGGGATCTATAAGCCAACATCTGGAACAGCTTTGACCAGAGGAAGGGTCGTCTCTACACTAAATCTTGCCTTGGGCATGGAATCAGAGGCAACAGGTATCGAAAACATCTATATTCGTGGCTTGCTCCTGGGGATGAAAAAAGCCGAATACGCAAGAAACTGGATAGTATTGCGGAATTCACCGAGCTCGGGGAGTACTTACATATGCCGCTAAGAATCTACTCTTCGGGAATGGCAACTCGCTTGGCCTTTGCTACTGTTACCGCTATGGAGGCGGACATCCTGCTAATGGATGAGGTGATTGGAACGGGCGATGCACGTTTTATGGATAAGGCAGAGCATCGTTTAAAGGACTTTATACACCGCAGCAAGATACTCGTGCTTGCCTCGCATACGGAGGCAATCATAAGAAACTTTTGCAATAAAGCACTCTTGATGGAGCAAGGAAAGGTAAGGGGAATAGGTTCAATCGATGAAATGCTCCAACTCTATTTTCGGCACGCACACGCCGCGCCGCCTCCAGAATATCAAAGGATAGATAATAAAATGGGGACCCGATGATTTGCTGCTTATCAAGATTCGTCGGCGTGAGGATGAGAAAGTGTGGAAAAATCCTTCCGGCAGGAATGGGACCAGATCAACGCTCGCACGAAATGCGCTCGTGCCGCCGCCGCTAAAGCCCAGGGCGTAAAGCTCGGCATAGTATGTAAGAACAATTTAAAAGCAAATATTGAAGAACGAACGAATGCTGCTAATACTTTTGCTGCGAAGCTTACGGGGACTAACTCAGGGATTCAACGAGCATCCTGTCTCAGTGGCAAATAGTGAAACAACTCAATCAGATCGGAATGCCCTCTTCAACCGGGGGAAAAGGGTCGCTAATTCAATTACAGCGGGTGGTCGCGCGCGTAAACCGCCTCAATAGCCCGAATTCAAATTGATCTTCTGCGCCGAATCTGTTTCGAAGCCTTGAAGGTTTTCCACTTAATCTCTTCCCTTATCAGCTCATCAATAAATCATCGTTTAAGACCGTATCTACTGAATGATATGTATTTCTATGACTCCCTGTAGTTGCCATGTTGGGGAGAGAATATAGACCGCGGCCATAAAGTATGGGAACCGATGATGTTTAGTATTTTTGGGTTTTCTTTTGGATTTGAATGAGCTTGTCTTCCTTTGATGCGGTAATAGGAAGGGAAAAGCTGTATTCAGAACGGTCGCATAACTGTTATCGACGATGAAACCCCTGTTTAATCAGTGAGTTACAGAAATACGGATTTTCGGTGGATCATGACAAAACGGGAAATGACCTTACCAAATTGGATAGCCAACTTTACGACGTTGCCATAATTGATTTTCATGGTGTCGGACAACGTCTCGGGTCAAGTCAAGGTCTTGATCTTCTCAAACATATTCGTCGAGTTTCACCTAGAACAAGGTTGATCGCATATACATCTCGGAGCCTAAGCGCCGCGGAATCAGAATTTTTTCGATTAAGTCATATCGTTCTTCCGAAGGATCTAGGGTTGGGTGATTCTATGATCGGCCATCGTGGAGGAGCAGTTACGGCTGGCATTCTCGAAAAGAACACCTCTTTGAGGCGTTATTAGACAAACGCAACATAACTACCCCTGAAGAAAAAAAGAAACTAAAGTCTTTTTTGATTAATGCTCTTCAAAAGGAAGATGAAACTGGTTTATATGTTCTAATGAGGATTGCTGGGCAGGCCGCTGTGAAAGGTGTGGAATATATTATAAACAGAATGTTTTAGCGGAACTTCAGATGCTGCCTTCATTATTTCCTATTGATGATCCTCAAGACTCAATACTTCGTGATGGTTCATTGGTGCCTATTAGTAAATTTTGTAAAAATGCTTTTTTTACTAAAAAAGAATGCGCACAGCATTATGAGGCGTTAGCTTCTTCGCCCTCCGGATATTACAATTGTCCCTTTGGGCTAACGAGTAGGAGCTTCGAGTTTGAGAATCGGAAGCTAGTAACGACTGGAGTAATTGCATTTCCCCGTTTTGGCACGTCAGAGGAACGAAGGTTGGCTAAGATGTATCCGGATCTTAAAGTGGCCAGGGGGACAATTGAAGACAGCATCAAATTTTTTGCTCTATTAGAGCAACATAGGGCGGATGTTATAGAAGAAGCCTCCAAAGTTCTTCCCCAAGCCTTTCACGAATTACGAAAACTAAACGGCGCTATCTTACAGCACGCCGAAAGTGAAATTAATGAGCGAGGCGAGTCCCGAAACCTAAAAAGCATTAGAGCTGCGGCAGAGTTTATGCGGAATAACTTTGATATTCTTGAGGCGCTATCGAACATCGAGGAATGAAGGCACTTCCTAATGACTCTACAATCAATCTGTTTGATTTAGTTTTCAAACTTAAAAAGATTTTTCAGGAAAAGACGGATGCAAATGGTATGTCAATATACCTTTCTGGAGAGAGGCCAATCATCATTGGAAGCTGGAAATCTTTTCAAATCATTCCCGCAGTATTGCTGGAAAATGCGATCAAGTATGGAAAAAAAAATACGGCTATTCGAGCAGAAATAAGCACTGCTAACGGACTGGCCACGCTCTGCGTAGAGAACCAAACTGAAGGATCAATTGACCCGGACAGATGCTTCGACCGCGGAGTTCGGTTTTCACAGGGCGTGGAAGGGGGGGGATTTGGTTTGTTTTTGGCTAGGGAGGTTGTCACCGGCCATCAAGGAAAAATCCGTTGTGAAAGTGACAAAGGAATTGTGCGAATGATTGTAGATTTGCCTTTACACAAGACGATCGCACATTCCTTCTAAATCGATTTTGGAGTGAAGAACGATAACCCATAGTTCAGCTGATCCAATACCTCGGCTCGGTCGTCTAAAGGGCTAAGCAGCGAAAGTGTTAAATATCCCTTACCGGCACCTGTTGCATGAATGGGCGATGCACCTTGCACGTGCCCAGTGATGCAATAAAGATTTAAACGGGGGGTTTTGCATAGCGCCATAAGTTAATAGGGTATGGCGAAAAACATGCATCCCGAGGATTGTTTCTTTTGGCGTTTCATCTCGCAATTTCGTTTTGCGTAGAAATTTACGACACCATTTCTCCGCTTCCCCACTCGCCCTGCGATTAATAGGCTTCCACATAGGGGAAAAGCAGCTTTGCACCCTTTGCTTTTACGCTCTCAAAATAATCTGGGAATCTAGCTCTATTAGAATTAAAAAAACGATAGGGCCAAGACCAACGTCAATAAATGGAGAATTCCCTGAACTCGTAGTAGTCTTCGGTGGCGACTGCCCTTTCTGCTCGCGGTACGTATAATTACTAAAACCGAGGAAGACAGTAGGTGCTATGGGTCTAATGAATGCTCGGAGCCGTGATTCAATAGCTACTGATTTACAAAAGGCGGGTTACGATCGAAATAAGGGTATGGTTGTATGAGCATAACCAGGGACAGACCACGGATTCTTTGGTGTCAACGCCGGTTTAAAACTGACCCACTTTTTCACTTTTTGGCCGGAATAAAACTGACCCACTCGGACATTTAATTTTACTAAGCCTTCACCTTTACCTGACCGGCTTTGCGTTTATCCTTGAGCCGGTAGCTTTCGCCGGCGATCTGCACGATGTGCGCGTGATGCAGCAGCCGATCCAGCATGGCCGCCGTCAAGGTCTGGTCGTCGGCGAAGGCCGCTGACCATTGCGCAAACGGCAGATTGCTGGTCAGAATCATGCTGCCGCGCTCGTAGCGCTTGGCCACGACGTTGAAGAATAAATTGGCCTCATCGCGGCCGAAGGGCAAATAGCCGATCTCATCGATGATCAACAGCCGCGGGCCGATGACTGCGCGATTGAAATACTCTTTCAACCGGTCCTGCTTGCGCGCGGTGGCAAGCTGCAGCATCAGGTCGGCCGCGGTGATGAATCGCGTCTTGATGCCCGCCATGACAGCACGGTAGGCCAGGGCTTGCGCCAGATGGCTCTTGCCAACGCCGCTTGGACCCAGCAGCACGACGTTCTCGGCGCGCTCAATGAAAGCCAGCGCCGCCAGCTCCTGGATCTGCGCACGTGGTGCGCCACTGGCGAAAGCAAAGTCATACTGTTCGAGCGTCTTGATCGACGGCAAGGTTGCCAGCTTCATCAATGCAGTACGCTGGCGCTCAAGGCGAGCATCGTTCTCAACGTTAGCATCTTCTCCAGGAAATCCCCGTAGCTCGTATCCTGAGCGCGCCGCCCATTGCGCGATGGCTGGCCATTCGCTGCCATACGATCGAGCTTGAGTACTCGCACAGCATGGCAATTCGTTCTTGCTGCAGATTCATGCTCCGACCTCCAGCAACGCGTTATAGACCGACAGCGGATGCTGCAGGCTCTCGATCGGCATCGGCTGCGAATGCCTGGGGCTAGCAGGGGCAACGGGTTGGTTTGGCTGGGGCAATGGCAGCAGCGCAGCGCGCTCCACAGCCATGCGCCGGTCTGGACGCTCTCCCGTCGTGCCATGGATGCGGCTGTTGGCCACTTCGGTTAACCAGCGCCCGACATGGGCATTGGCCGCTTCTACATCCAGATGCAGTCCCGCCTGGCGCAGCGTCGCGGCCAGCGGCACGCAGAAGCTGCCCTTCAGATAGCCGTTGAAGCGTTCAACCTTGCCCTTGGTCTTGGCCCGATACGGCCGGCATAGGCGCGGGGTAAACCCATAGGTATCGGCCAGTGCCAGCATCTTGCCATGCCAGCGGTGCCGACCTTCTCCATAGGCGTCCCGCTCGATGACAACCGTTCCGGCGTTATCAAACAAGACGTGCTCGGGAACGCCACCGAAATACCCAAATGCCTCGCGCAAGACAGGCGCACAGCGTATCGGCGCGTTCATCGCCGGTAAAGCACACCCAGCTGGCCCGGCTGTAACCCAATGTGGCGACAAACGCCAGCAACGGATCGCGACCGCGGCGGATGTGGGTGAAGTCGGCCTGCATCTGCTTGCCCGGCGCCGTCTCGAATCGAACCACCGGCTCCAGCTTTGCCTGCCGCATGGGCGCTGAGAAATTCCTTAAGCTGTGTTATACCGCCAGGGTAGCCACGCTCTCTGATCTCTCGAAGCAACACCACCGCCGGAATCCAGTGCGGCCGCGCCGCATCGATACGCTCCAGCACATAATCTTTGTACGGATCAAGCTTGGTTGGGCGCGCCAGCCTCGGCCCGTACCGCTGCGGCGGCCGCCTCCCGCAGATACCGCCGGATCGTATTGCGCGAGCATCCAAGCTCGCGCGCCATCTCCCGAATTCCAGCACCTCGCCGCATCAATACCTTGATTTCCACTGCTTGCTCCTGAGTCAACATCATCGGCAGCCAAAAGCCGCCATCTTCGCCCAAGTGGGTCAGTTTTACTCCGGCGCAGTGGGTCAGTATTACAGCGGCGCTAACATGTTTGATGTTTCGTTGCCCGCTCTCCCACATGCTCACAGTGCGTTCTGTGGCGTGCAGGAGTTTCCCAAACTGGGGCTGCGTCAGCCCGAGCAATCGCCGGGCTTCACGGATTCCGGCGGGGATGATCTCATTTTAATGATCAGTACATGGAAGTAGGAGAGAACATTGTCGTCCTGATCTCAGCATCTCCTCGAGGTGTGCCGCGTTCTCTTCTTCCACGTGCGATAACCGCGAGATCATGCGTCGCCCGTTGTAGGCGCTGGACCGCATCTCGCCACGAGCCGTCGCATGCAAGGGCGAGCGCGTTTACCGGAAACCGCCCCTGTTGGCGAAGATGATTTTGTAGCTTCTGGTTGTCGCCATTTTATTTCTCCTCTTATTTTGCTTGGTTAATCGGACCGCGTGATGTCACTTTGCAAAGAATATTGTCCCGGTTCCCAGGAAGGAAAGAGGGAAGAGGAATTTTCTTTAGGAGTGGAGATGTCCGAAGACGCTCCTAAGGAACAAGTGAAAGCAGTCGAGGAACGCATTACGAAGCTCACGGCGGGGTTCAATGTTTGGGTGAAGGAATTACGAGAACAGGCCCGCCACTAGCGTATAGATGACTGATAGCCCCATGCCGAACCATGTGAGCCAGCAGTATTTGCATGAACTGGTGTGGGGGCGATTGCTATCAGGGCGACGAATGCGATGAAGAAGAGGATGAGCAGGGCCATCGGAGAATTATATGTCATGCTTTCCCGAATGGAATATCACGAAAAACGAAATTTTACTTTCGCCATGCCTCTGAAACCCGCATGAAATAAGGGCCGTTTTCTAGGTAGTGGCGAAACAGAAATTAACGTAAGCTATTGATAGCATGTATTTCGTTCGAGGCCTGCAAAGCCGTGGACGCCGGCTCATTCGACTGCCTCCATATAATCAATGGCTTACAAATCATTGAATAGAGAAATGGCGAAACGTTTCGCCATCATTACGCTTTTCTCGTTTGACATAACCTGGAGATCGAAACCGAAGAGATCTTTTCTCCGACTCTCGCTCTAACATATTCGGTAGTCATCGGCTCCGTTGAGTGACCCAGCAGCTTCCTGGCAGAGGCCATACTCTCCATATCCGATGCGCTCTTGGCCCGAAGATCCCTGAACTGGAATCGTATAAGCTCAATCCCGAGTTCTGCGGCGCGTTTGTCTACTCGGTCACGCCCAAGTTTGAACTGACTGTGACCCTACCCCACAAAACCGTACCATTTAAAAGTAGAATTTCCGGCATGATTTTGACCTTAAAGGAAAGGAGTCATGACGTGAAGAGAAGCAAATTTACCGAGCAGCAGATTGCGTTTGCCCTGAAGCAGGCCGAGCTTGGCACGCCGGTTGAAGAGGTCTGCAGGAAGATGGGCATCAGTGATGCCACGTTTTACAGCTGGAAGAAGAAGTACGGTGGGCTGGGGCCGTCCGAACTGAGACGGCTGAAGCAACTGGAAGAAGAGAATACCAAGCTCAAGCGGCTGGTCGCGGACTTGAGCCTGGACAAGACCATGCTGCAGGATGTGTTGTCAAAAAAGCTCTGAAGCCTTCCTGCAAGCGCATCCTGATTGATGAATTGCGCAACCGTTACCGCGCCAGCTTGAGGCAGACCTGCGCATTGCTCAAGCTGTCGCGCACGGTGTACGTCTACAAGTCTCGCGCCCGTGATTCATCATTGCTGCTCATGCGCATCAAGGAAATTGCCGCCGCCCGCGTGCACTACGGTTACCGGCGCGTACATGTCCTGTTACAGCGGGAAGGCTTTAAGGATAATCACAAGCGTGTTTACCGACTCTACCGGGAGGAAGGGCTGTCATTACGGCTCAAGCGTCCCAAGCGCAACAAGTCGGCGCGGCTGCGCCAGCCTAAACACTTTGTTACGGCAATCAATCAGATCTGGAGCATGGATTTCGTTGCCGATGCACTGTTCGATGGCAGGCGGCTGCGAGCACTGACTGTCCATGGATAACTATACGAGAGAGAGAGTCTGGCCATCGAGGTAGGCCAGAGCCTGAAAGGAGAAGATGTCGTGAACACGCTCAACCGCATTGCAACCAGGCGGGGGTTGCCCAACATTATCAAAGTCGACGGATAACGTACTAAATGCAAGAGGTGAGGAGCCGATAGGCAAAAGCATCCGCAGCCGGGTCATTTTTGAGAACCCGGAAATGACAAAGAACAAACAACTGACCAGCGGTATTCCGCATTATATAGGCAGCCCTAACTGACCATAATAGAAACAAGATCCGCGAGATATTGCTAGCGCAGTCTTTACCGTACTTCAAACAATATGGGCGCCCAGCGGAAGTCCAAGCATTATCTACAGGGTCCCCGGTTAAGCCGGCGCCCCAACGGCCCTACTGAGAGGGATCGATCCACTGGGCAAACTTTGCTCGAAGAATTGCCGATACGGCTGATGCTTCTTGATTATTCCATAGGCGACTCGTGCCATCTTAGCGGCGACCGCCGTCAACGCCTTGCGGCGCAAATCGGCATCACCAGGGTTGGCGCTAATATACCGTTCGTATTTGTCTTTGAAAGCATTCTCGCGCAGCCGGATGGCGACTTGACCGGCCATCCAGAAAGCAAGGCGCAGGCGTGCATTGCCGCGCTTGGACAACTGCGCACGACCCCGCTGCATTCCGGACTGGTTCTTCGCAAGATCAAAACCGCAATACTTGAGAAACTGGCGGTGATGCCCAAAGCGGCGTAAATCCCCAGCTTCCGCCAGGATGGTAAGCGCTATGATCGGCCCGATGCCGGGAAGACTCTTGAGGTATGCATAGTCGGGGTTATCACATAGCACGGCTTCGGCCCGCTGCTCAAGTTCGGCACGCAATGCGGTGAGTTGCTGGAAGTGGCGCAGGGTCATGCGAAATGTCTCGACAGCCAGACTCTCGGGCATATGTGGCAGCGCAGCAGAATGCTCGGCCATGGACCAGATCTCCTCAAGCTTGCTCTGCTTGTTGACCTTGCGGCCGACGATGCTCCAAGCTGCTGCGACGAACGCCTCCTGCGACAACCGGCGAACATGTGCCGGTGTGGGAAATTCGATCATGAATCTTATCCACCAGTCAGAGCGAGTGCTGCACCAGTATTTGTGCATCTCCGGGAAATATAGGGGAATATGGTGGTTGACGATGGAGTGCTGAACCCGGGTTCGTGCCCGCGAGATCTGGTAATACGTCTTGGAGAGTTCCTGCAGATCATGGTGGCCCGCGAGCATGGGATCCACATACTGCTGTGTCCGGCCCTGCTTGAGCATTTCAAGAATGACTCCGGCATCCTTGGGATCGTTCTTGTCCCACGAGTTGAACATCGCTTCACGGTAGCGCGATTGCGCTACCGAAGAAATGCTGACTACCTCGACTCCAGCTTGGGCCAGGCGATAAGCCAGAGCGCGGTGATAATCACCCGTCGGTTCAAGGCCGGCGCGCGACCGGCCTCCTAGACCCTGAATGAAGGTGATCAGACGCTCAAAGTCTTGTGCGGTGTTGCTCATCTTGAAGCGGTGGCGCTGCCCGGTGGCTGTTTCAATCAAGACAGCGTTCCAGTACCGTGCCACATCAATTGCAATCCAGTGATAAACAGTCCTAATATCGGTAATGTCAGCCATGATAGTGATCTCCTTCGGTCTAGAGAAACCCAAGGATGCCATTACCTTCAATGGCTGACACCTATTCTGCAGTTACTACGGCAGCGAATTCATTTCCAAGGTCATGGACAAGTGGGCCTATGAGCGCGGCATCGAACTCGACTTCAGCCGTCCGGGCAAGCCCACCGACAACGCCAAGGTGGAAAGCTTCAATGGACGATTGCGGCAGGAGTGCCTGAATGCGCACTGGTTCTTGTCTTTAGAGGACGCCAGGCGCAAGATTGACGAGTGGCGGCAGTACTATAATGAGACGCGTCCCCACTCTGCATTACAGTGGGCAACGCCCGCTGAATTCGCCCGCCAGGCAAGGGAAAATGCCTTGTCCGGCAGGCCTACGGAGCCGGAATTTTCTACTTTAGACCGGTACTGATTTCGGGGTCAGGTCAATGAAGAATCGGACTCTACTACATCATGAAGCTAATGAAAGGGGCAGGTCATTCCCGCCGGGCACTCTTTACCATATCAAGGTCTCCTTTTCGGTAACCTTCAATATGGTTGATGCATAGCGAGGAAGAACGAGTCAGCGCAGACCGTGGCTATGACTACCCGCCGGTACATGCGCATCTGCTGCTGGAAGACTTGGTTGCGCGCAAGATTAGACAATCAAGGGCTGGACGCCTAGATTAGATACGGTTTAACCGGGCCCTATCCGGGGCCGCCATCCACAAATTAGGCATTCGGCGCCCTAGTAAAGTTACTGGCCTTGGCGGCTACCAGAGCACCTCTAGATGTGATTGTCGGTTCCCCGGTACGCAACGTGCTGCGAGTCGGCTCCTTCGACCGTGAACGCCGCGGGGCGGTCCGCGGCCGGGGCGCCGCATAGGCTGCGGTAAGATCGATATGCGCGGGTGTCCCGCCCCCGGCACCCACCAGATCTCGTGCAGCCGGCCTCGGCGGAGCGGTAGATGACGTGCTTGGTGTTCGTGCCCGCGCTGTAGTAGGCGGCGAGGTTGCCGGTCGCCGCGGGGGCGCCCGAGGGCACGTGAGATCCCAGCCGGTGACCGGCGCGATGCCGGGCCAGTAGAGCTCCTACAGGTGCCCGTCACCGCCGAGATAGACGACCTGATGGGTGTCGTCATGCGCGTGTAGTAGGCCAACGGGTCGCCTGTGGCCGGAGGTGTGCCGGCGAAGCCGGACAGGTCGTCGAGACCGCCGGGCCGTCCGCCCAGTAGAGGCTGAGAATGTGGCCGTTCACGCTGCGGTAGACGACGATGTTGATGCCCGCCGCGTTGACGAACGCCGTGGATCGCCCGCGGCAAGAGGCGCCGAGATCGCCCCCGTGAGATTGCCGCCGTAGATGACGGGAGCGACGCCGGTCCAGTTCAGCTCGTGGAGATGCCCGTTGCCGGTGCGGTAGATCACGTGATGGGTATCGGCAGCGGCCGTGTAGTAGCCGACCGGGTCGCCGGCGGACCTTCGGCGCCCCCGCCGTGCCGCTGAGATTGTCGTGACCCACTGGGCCTGTCGACCAGTAGAGGCTGCGCACGGTTCCGTCGCCGCCGCGGAACAGCAGGATCTCGGTGTTCCTGCTCGTGTCGACGTAGGCGAATGGGTTGCCCGCGGCCGTCGGAGCGCCGGCGTTCGCGGTGAGGTTCGTGGTGCCGGTGGCCCCTTGGGCGTCACGCCACAGCTCGTGCAGCCGTCCTGATGTGTCGCGGTAGGCGATGTTGTGGACGCCAAGCCCGGGGATCACGCATGCCGTCGGCGCACCGGCGGCGGGCGGCGTCCCGAACTCCGCCGAGCGATCCACCAGGTGCTGCGTCGGGTTTTCCAACTCGAATGTAAAGAGGTTTGATGTATTAGCGATAATGAGTTTTGTACCAGACACACAAAAATGATTAGCGCCTGATATTTGCGATAGCTCAGTCAAAGGCAGCACATCGAGCGTATCTTTATTAATTGTATAAAGGGTTGGACCAACTACCACATAGATACAGCCAGTCAATGGATCTTGCCACGAGTTGCTTACGACATCAGCTAAATCTTTATGCGTAAGCAGAGTGCCGCTTATAATATCAAACCGATAAAGTAACTTACTAAATCTTGATAGACCAATCACTACCCCGGGTGTATCTGATATGAATAAAGCACCCGTATCTTGTAAACCTGGGAGAACCGTGTATCTAGTTAGTTCTAGGAGTTCTCGATTGTAGACAATTAATTGTGCTTGCGCGGGCGGGGAGGGAACATTCTTATCTATGATTGTACTAAGCACTACACGATCAATCGCATCATCAACTATCAATCCCTGGGGATTAAAGTGAGTTAGATTTGCGATATTCGCACGGTTACCAGTAAATGTTCCCTCGTTGATCGTAAAATATCCTACTCCAGACCCAGTGAAATCGCGCTCGCAGCGCCCCGCGATAGATCCGGCCATTCCCTGATGCGACTAAAAAAGAGTTATATGTTGCGTCGTTTGTCGCGTGATAATAACCGAGAAGTGCCGGATTGGTTGGTGGGTTCCATGGCTGCGATGGCGATGGCGTATATGCATATAGAGCGCAACTAGGGTAACCTGCCAGGTATACGATTCCGTTATTATGGACGAGCACATTCGGCTTACTAAGTCCATTTGCCCAGTTACCGTACCACTCGACAATGTTAGTCTCTGGTGTATAACGAAAAAATCCGAGATATTGTTCGGCGTTTCCTAGGATCGTCTCATCCGTCAGTGTAGTTAGGGACTCAATATTTTGTGGATGGGCGTTGGTTACAGAATAATGGATCGTTCGTCCATGCGCCCGTAGATCCATTTGCTCGCCATTTCACTAATTAACACCTGCGGACGCATCAACTTGAGGGGGTGATGTAAATGGATTTGAAGTACCCGTTACCGATCGCGCAGTAAAAGGTAGAGTTAATGGATAAAATCCAGGCGAATATGCATGCGCGATTGCGCCATCGATACACCAATACTGCGTGCGTCATTGTCCGGATTATGCAAGTTTGTATCGATCGTAACAATGCAGCCCTCGGGTTGGCTTCAAATGTGATCTTACCTTCTGTAGGCACAGTCGCCCAGGATCGTCATCGCGCCCTAGATAGATTTAATGCGGCCAGTTTCCACGGATTCTTCCCAACGCAAACATAGATCCATTTCTCGACTGTATTTGTATCGGGTGCAATCATAACAATAGTTCGTAGGGACAATCGGATTTCGTTTTTTCCGACCGCCCCTTTACGGTTACCCGTGGGCAATTCGTTCAGTTGCATCGACAGCCCAATCTTTTTGGGTAGTCTATTAGTACTCTGAGTGCCTAGGTACAGAGTTCCGTCGGGGCCGAATTGATGCGTATAAAAACACGTGTCAATTATCCGCTGATGTTCTGTCTGTCGATGATCTGTGGGAGTTCGTCGATCTGGCATGGCCGGATCATGCCAACTCAGATACATCGTATGGCCTGGAAATCAGATTTTCCGTTTGCAGACGCAATTGATTTGTTATACGACAGAGCTTGATGGCAATATCCATCCCGATTTTGTCTGAGTGATTGTTCTGTTGCCTGTTTCCAGTTGTACTACATACTGATCGACTCAGAGCTCGGATTGTGCCCCGCAGTAAAACTTTGACCGATAAAGTCTCCAACCCTCCACCCGCACGTGGAGATAGTGCAGTAGTCCATTGCCTACTTGATACCACTGGAACCATCGTATTTTACTAATTTCCATTGACCAGAAGAAGGTAGGACACATATTTTTCACTGAGTAAAGTCTCCATAAAATAACCGAGTGTCATGAGACCCTGGTCCCTTTGATTCAAAGGTCAGCGCGCCCAGAAAATGGGAATGAAACTCGTTGCATCGGAACAGACTGCCTAATAAACTCACAGAAAATAAACCGATCAGGTGGTGTTTCTTAAAAGACGAGGCATGAGCTTCTTGGGATTACTTGGCATATTCTTCCCTCTTCAAATTCTGGGTAGCCCACGTTGGTTGTCGTCATGACTACGCCACCCGGTTGTAGCGCAGTATGATCTCGTAGCGGCTTTCTTCGTCGTCACTGATATACTCCCGCTTCTCGCGATACTGCTGCGGAATCTTCTCGAGCGGAGTCACCTTAACCTTGATCCCTTGGGGGGTGACATGCTCGGTGGGTAACGGCAGCGGGAAGTTGACGCTGGTCAACTCCACCAGATCAAGGGCGGTTGGACCGATAGCGTCCTCGATGATAAGATCGGCTGGAGCCCACAGCGCGACGAACACATCGATCGCGACCACTACCGCGATCGCAATGGCGCCAGCGATCGCACCCGCCAGTCCTTTCTCGGCGAGTTGTCCAACGATCGCTTTCGACCTCTTTCAGGTGATCCTTTAGGAACGCGATTTCGTCCTTCAGGATTTCGACGAAGGCGTCGGTGAAGGAGTTGATCTGGTTCTTGAACGCGTCTTCGCCATCGACTTCGAACCCCATGATCGACAATGCCGCGCCCGCAATCAGCTGCTGGTGCGAGAAAAGCAGATGGTCCAGCGCGCGCGTATCGCCGCTGTCCACATCGTCGAAGCGGATCGGGTCCCCGCCGTTGGGTGCCTGCGCCTCACCACTCGTCAAATCTGGAAACAGTGGCACTGCGAGGATTTTGATGCCGACCTCATCCGAACCGAAGAACGCAGGCGACGTCTCGTCGACGCAATGCAGCGTCTCGCTGGCGATCTGAAAGCGCGCGGTCGACGAGACCACGACGGTGATGCGTTGCCCGTCTGAGAACAGGACGTCGCCCGACCTGGGATGCCGCTCACGTTCGGCACCAAGACCTGGAATTCGTAGAGGCCGGGCGGCAGGTCGTCCGGCACACGGAACGTGAGGCGATGATGCACGCGGCAGTCGGTGATCAGAACCTCCGCCCCGTTGACGATCTCCCTAAGCGGCGTCTCATCGTCGCCGCAAACCTCGGGCGTCGATCTCCCGAACGATAGTGAACGTCGCCACGTCGGTCAGTCGCACCTTCGTGTCGACGCTGGAGAAGTTCACGCCTTCAAGCAGCACCGCCTTGCCTGCTTCAATCTCCTGCACGCGCAGGCAGGCGCCACTCACGCTGCCTCCTGGGCAATCGGTAGTTTGCACTTCGCACACCAATTTCGGCTGGTTGCCTTCCAGAACGACATGGCAGCGCTGTTGCAGTTCTTCCGGGGTGTACTCTCCCGGCGCGAGCGGGGGAAGGAAGGATCCCGTGCGCAGGCCATTGATGCGACAAATGTGTACTGCGGTATCAAAGGTCTCGCCGCCTGGAAACGGCGGTGTGCGCACCTGGCCCGCATGTTCCTCGGTCGGACAGCGCGAATCGCCGAACACCTGGATGCCGACGTTCTGGACAATTTCCCGAGCGAAGGCCTGTGTCAATTGTGCAATCTCGATCGGTTTGTCGATGTCGCCGAGTAAATCAGACACGAACAAACGGTCGCGCTCGCTTGTGGACAACGAGTCGAACGAGTCGCGTGCGCAGGCCAGCACTAGCTGCAAGTCCGGCGAAAGCCGGCGCAGCGTGGCAAAGGCGCGCTCTTCCAGCACGTTGGCCGCCGTCTTGCTGGCGAGATAACGGCGCGTCAGATGAAAGAACGAGGCGCCGAGCGCGCTCGGCACACGCGTATTCGCAAGCAGTTTGTCTAGTTTGCGCCGGCGGCTTTGCTTTGGTTTTGAACCGAGCGAAACCGGCACGCACGCCCCCGGTGCAATCGGAGGGCAGACGTGGTCATCTTTCGGCGGCGGGCAAGGTTCGCCGCGCGGGGCCGGCGCGGTGCAGTTGTAAATATTTACGTCACCCTGGCTCTTGATTTGAATATCGATCCTGCAACCGGCATCTTCGGCAGGTTTAGTCGTTGTTGATTCGGTATGCTTGCGTGTGTTCATGGTTAACCTCCTAACTTAAGGCTCTGTTGCAAAAAAGAAGGACGTTGAAGCGACGTAGAACAGGTACTGTGCCCGATACTCCACCAATTCCTGATGCTGGTCTTGCACTTGATGGCAGCCAGCTAGCGTCGCTTTACCACCATGCGTAAACAGTCGTTGAATGTAGGTCACTTTGCTAAACAAGCCATTGCAGTGGTCGATTTGTCAGGGAGAAGAGCCAGGCATCGTCGGGGTCTGGAGCTGCGGACTTGTTTCACGTTGGCAGCGTCACCCACGATGATGCTGCCGTCCGTGGCCTGCCAACTGGGGACTCTGAAGTGAATAGCAACGATATTGGTTCGTCCTCGTAGCCCGTGAGGAGAATCGCGTGCGGTACCGCCTTGGGAGGCTCAACAAAGGGACAGTCACAAATTTGCACTCCTTTTGCGTATGTCGCAGAGCAGCACATGTCCCTCAGGTACTTTCAGCTCGTCGGGTATGTCCTCGAGTTTATCGGGACGATGGTAAGTATTCTCAGACATAAGTTTTCTCCTTGGTTCTGTCGCATTAACTACAAAAGGCATATTTCGGACGAGCAAATATGCCAGTCCAGAAAACTAGGGGGATTTATCCTGCCATCGGTTCCCGTATTACCCATCCCAGAGCATTGATTCAACGCCTATAGGCAGGGCAGCTACTTGTCAGTTTCATGCGCTTTCCTGGCGACCTCGTCGGGGTGCGTGAACATCCGAACAATACGTGGGAAGACATGCGTTGGCGTTTGTGGGACCGCTTCTGCGCCCATCTTCATTCCAGGTTCGGCTTCTTCCGGGCGGGTGAACATATGGATTATCCTGGGGCTCGGAAGGGCAGCCTGAGTGGCCATGCTCATCGGCTTGACCATCGGAAGTTCAACTGGTTTGTTCTCAGGAATCAACTTGATATTGATGCCGGGTTCGACCCCTGCGGATTCAGGCAACGCCCCCGACTTGGCCAAGTTCGCCCGTGTGTGCTCTCGCGGCCTCGGACAGTGCTTCTCCAGGCACTTCTTGAGCATTTCGAGATCTACCCCAAGTTTTTGCAGCTTCTCGGCGGCCTGTTCAGTCAGTACCTTGAAGCTGATGCCTCTGGCCGTCAGGTCATGCACCGTATTGATGAGGTGGAGCAAGTTACGGCCGAGGCGGTCGAGTTTCCACACCAGGAGCGTATCTCCCTCCGTAGCGCCTTCAGGCAGGCGGTTAGGCCAGGCCGTGCGTCCAGGCTCCCCGATGCCATGTCTTCATAAATGTGCTCGGCATTGATACCAGCAGCCAGCAACGCATCACATTGCAGATCCAGAACCTGGGATCCATCTGCCTTGGAAACACGCATATAGGGGTTAGCTGTTACTTGGGCCAGTATTGCGATCAATTTTTAACTGGTTCCTCGCTTGCTTTGCTTCGTTTTGCTTGCCTTGCGGCTACTCTTACGGGGCCAATTTGCAGACAGACATTTGCTCAAGCAGGAGATGTGAAGGGTCTGGTAAGAGCAATAATGGTCATTAAACCAACCAGAAAGAATTTACAGCAACTTTTGGACTTAACTTGGTAAGTGACACCAAAAAAAGCAACAAGTCAGAGCATTTTTTACACCGAGTCCGGCAGGCTAGTAACAGGTCAAGTCCCGTATATTAGTAGGTCAATGCTATCCGAACCTGTACCTCCAACAGCATCTGCCAAGATTGTCAGCTTGGTTCCAGGTACATCATATACGCGAGTTACTTGAGAAAGTGCCTTCAGGTGAAGTGTGTCCAGCTGGGCCACTAATTTCGCTCTCCTTCCGTTACTGTCAGTCGGATACTGACGGCAGTGGGTGAGCCACGACGTTCATCGGCTACCACCCTGATTTTGGAAAATGCAGCGACGTCAACGGCACCCAATAGCTCCGTAGCGCCGGCAGGGATGGAAACGCCGCCGACAGGTGTTGAACCAAGCTTTGTCATTACTTTTTCCTTAAGGTATATAGGTTAGGGACAATACTCTATGAGAAAACTCACAGAATATTGAACAGGCATGAAATCTCCTATTGATTTTAGAATGCCTTTGATATTAATAACACTGAGAGAGACCAGTGTCCGTACGGTATGGCACATACATGGTGTGCAAAAGGTCCGCCCCTAATTTCCATTTTCTCTCGAGCCTCGGTTATGTTTTCTCCCACTAGGCCCATTGGGAGCGAAGCTGCAATAAGCGACACCTGAGGCAAAAACACGCTGAAAGGCTTACGGGACAAGGCTTTCAGGCAAGGTCTCTCAAAAACTAAGGTTTTTGATAAGCCTTGTCGCGTCACCGATGTGACACACAGCATCAAGGCGCTTTCATTCTCACAAATAGTTCTTGAAACTATATTCTCGATCCACCACCATGACAGGTGGGACATAACAGCATATGTCCACCAGCCAGGCTACACGCTAAGCATCATCCTCAGTTTATGACCGCCGTACAATGGCAGGCTAGCAAAGTCAACAAGGTTGTGTAAAAGTTGTGCCATTAGGATTATGGCATAGCTGTATTCTGGGATTTTGACTGCAATCCGAATTACAGGTGGGGGAAAACATGGATCGCAGGTAACGGGTGGTAAATCCTCGCAGGGCTCCCAATGTGGATATCCTCCTTTTTCGCAACATCTCTGCCGCCCGTTGATGCATTCCCCACAAAAGTCTTGGCTGCAGGTTGCGGGAACGACAAAGACACCAGAGTTGAACCTGACGCCTGTGCGCCGGTAGTGCCCGTTTGTCCTGTACAGTGATCCTGCTGCGGTAAATCCTGGTATGTTCATTTCAGTTACCTCCTATCAGATGGTTAGATTCACCGTTTGTAGTACGGTGGTATTTTCGTGACGAAGAATGGAAACTTCTCTGTAACATCGACACCCACAAAGAATTTCTCGGTAAGACCGCTTTGCGGTTGGTTTAGGAAGTAGCCATGATGCAGCGAAGCGTAATCGGAAGGCACATTTCTCGGATTACATTCAGTTCCGCCCTGGCTACGTTGGCCAAGTGGTCCCGATCACGGGCAGGATTGGCCCGGACCGATGCATATGTCATCGCACTGCCCGCTCGCACAACTACCGCAGCACCTCCGGCCCGGTGGACAACACCCGCCACCTCCGCCTCCGCCTCCGCCGACGCCATTCGCCGCTTGGCGTGCCGCAGCCTCATCTGCGGCACTTAAACCAGCACAGGCTATACATCCGATAGCACCGGCTGCACCTAGGCATAGACCCAGACATACGGCGAAACCGGGACCGGTTGCGACACAACCTGCAGTACAAGCTCCAACAGCAAATATACAACCCCCAAACTTCCACCAAGGGCAATCCCCCTGAGGAATCACAGTTGGGCTTCCATCACTTAGCGCAACACCATAGGCAGACTGCACGTACCGATTGACTGTCTTATAGAGCGAAGTCTCTGCAGTAAACCCTGGCATATTCATAGTATTCATTTCACTTCTCCTTGATTGATGAGGATTAACGGTCATAGTACGGCGACATCTTGGTGACCAGAAACGGAAACTCCTCGGTCATGTCGCACCGCACAAAGTACTTCTCCGTGAAATCGGTATTGCGGTTGGTATAGGAGAAGATAACATCGACGATGTTGCGCGTGCTGCTCAACGGCGAGGGACGCACTTCCACCCCCGTCAGCGAACAGTCCTGCGCGAACTCTTCCGCCGCCTTGGCATAAATGGCGGGATAACGCATGGCCAGATAATTCAAGGCGCGGTGTTCGTCGGTCGCTCCGGCGTTGTCCGTCATTTGCATGATCCTGTCGAACAGTTCCTCGGCGGCCGGGCCGAATTGCTTGTCGGTCGTCTTCTCCGGCTTGGGGATGGCCTTGATGAGTGCATCGCGGTCGAACGAATAGATCTGGTCGAAGACGACGATCGGCACCATCAAGCCATTGCACATCTCCGGCGGGGCGATGGGGCCGCGCATACCGATGACGACATCGATGTCATTGGGGCGGGCGCGGGACGGATCGCCTCCACCAGCAGATCGATATCCGCCGGATCGCGCGGCATGCAGCAGGTAGGTTTCCAGCCCCTGGATGGTCAGCACCCAGCACAATTGGCGCACCAGGTAGCGGTTCTCGCGCTTGGACAGAACCGCATGGAAGGTCTGTTGATCGGTTTTTCCGGCGGTTTCCGTCCGCCCGGTCGCCTGGGCAAATTCCTTTTCCGCGGCGAGGTTCGGGAAACGCGCTTCGACCCGGCCGATGGCATAGACATACGAGGTCGTTCCAGTGCCATTGGGATTCATGCCTGCAGCCCCTCCGCAACGCTACAGGTTCCCCCTCCCGCCTGCGGTGAGATCGACTGTACTGGACGAGCCTCGGAATAGGGCGAGACAGTTGGCGCATCATTCCTTTAACCGGTTGGTCCAGCGGCTGTTCCATCGTTTCAGTTTGTTCGTTCATATTGTTGCTCCTTAAGTAATGCGTAGTTAACGGTGTCTAAACAAATCTGGAAAATCCGAATTCAAGAGATTTCTCCTACCTCGACCGCCGATGGTGAAAACCAGCCAGCGGTTGAGCGCAGCCGCCCGGCGTTCACAGCCTCCGCAAGGTTGGATCCCAAGATAGGAGGTCGTTCGCTTGATCACATCGCCAAGCCCGATCTCCTCGCCGGTGATAAATCCGGGCAGGCGCACTCGATGAGCGGCTGGTCGCTTCGATCTGGTCGGGCGTTTCTTTCGCCTCGCTTCTGCCGCTTAAGTCTTTGCGCTTTCGTTAGTCATGCTATTTGCCTCTTCGTCATTCGCTGTCAACAGGATTTGATAGGCCGCGGCGGCATTCAGCAAAGGGGGAACGACCGAGGCTCGCCGCGGCCCGGGCATAATGACGGCGAGTTTGATTTGCGCCGCGGTTGCGGCAGGAAATTCCGACCACAGCAGCGCAATGGCGCCGGTCACAAAAGGCACGGCAACGCTCGTACCGCCAAGCGTGAGCGATTGGCCTTCAGAGCCCAGGCTGGTAATGCCGTCGCCGGGTGCGCTCAAGCCCCGCTGCCAATCGAGCCGCCCAGATTCGATTCGTTTATCGGCCGGCCACGCAGATCACAGGCCACGACCGGGATGACCCACGGATGACGGGTAATGGCGGAACTTCCGAGCGTGCCTTGATTGCCCGCCGCCGCAACGATCAGATCACACCGCGTCTGAGCGCCTGATTGAGCGCCTCTTCCAGCGCCTGTTCCCCTTTGGTGGAAGGTTGTGCCAGGGCCAGGCTCAGGTTGATGACTCGCGCACCTGCGTTGATGCACTCGAGGATCGCCGCTGCCAGCTCCTGGGGCGTTGCGCTGGGCATGTGTTCGCGCCCGGAGGTCGTCTCGGCAAAAATGGGACGTATGAGGAGGGTACAGTTGGGGCAAATGGCGGGTGCCGGGGAATTCCGCTTTGCGGATAAGATCCCGGCGATAAAGGTGCCGTGCAGGCATGCTGTGCTATTGGCCTGCGTGCAGGCGGCCCCGTTATGTCCGGGAATCTCGCGGAGATGCTCGCCCGCCAGATCGGGATGTTGAGTAACGACGGGGCCATCGATGAGCCCGATCTTGATTTCCGGGATACCGCTGGTGCGTTCCATCAACGCCGTGAGCTTGACTAATTCCAAAGGGTCCATAAGGTTTTATCCTGGCTGTTCTGTCCAACAGTACTGGAGGTGCTGTAGAAAAACCCCTTGAGGGATCGAGCTTTAATTCAAAACCTGCAGCGACAGGCGATACTTTTTGAAGCTTTCATATATTGATAGCTTAGATGCAGGAAATTACAAGGCGTGATCGAATTGCGCGTTGCCTCAATAAAAAAGTAACCGAAGGAGTGCATTAAGAGGATACGTTGCCTCAAATTGTTGGTAACCGAACTAAGTGAGGGTTATCGACATGGGCAAGCATGAGAAACGGGTCTATCTTGAGGCAATAGGCAAGCGCTATCGCCGGGCCATGCGCGCTGACAAGGGCAAGATTCTGGACGAGTTCTGTTCAGTGTGCGGTTATCAGCGCAAGTACGCCATCCGTTGCTGGGAAGCAAACCTGGCAAGTCACCACGGCGTCCTGGACGTCCTTCGCAATACAACCAACCGGCGTTGCTCACGGTATTGCGCAGGCTATGGCTTGCAACCGATCAGATGTGCAGCAAGCGCGGTGGCTGCCATGCCGCTGTGGCTGCCACACTATGAAATGCGCTTTGGTGTGCTGGATGAGTCGACTCCGATCGATGCTCACGGGTATTTCGCCCGCCAGCATTGACCGCCTGCTTAAACCGATTCGAGTACAGCATCCCAAGGGCTTGTCCGGCACCAAGCCGGGCACGCTGCTGAAGAACCAAATCCCGATTCGCACGACGCATTGGGACATCACGCTGCCGGGCTTTATGGAGGCAGATACCGTGGCGCACTGTGGCAATTCGCTGGCGGGTGATTTTGTCTGGAGTCTGACCCTGACTGATATCCTCACCGGATGGACAGAGTGTCGCGCCACCTGGAACAAGGGCTCCAGCGGCGTACTGGAGCAGATCAAGGACATTGAGCAGGCTTTGCCTTTTCAGCTACGGGGATTCGATTGTGATAATGGGAGCGAGTTTCTCAATCATCACTTGCTGCGCTATTTTTGCTAGCATCCGGTCAAACCCGCCTTTACCCGTTCGCGTCCCTACAAGAAGAACGACAATGCGCATGTCGAGCAAAAGAATTGGACGCATGTCCGGCAGTTGTTCGGCTATGAGCGTTTCGATAATCCCCCGGTTTTGCCTGCTCTCCATTTTCCTGCATTTTCCTGCGCTCATTATCCTTGATAATCGATGTATCGCCTCCTGCATCGCTGGATATAACAGGGCGCACCAACGCCAGGCGGCGGACAGCAGAATTGCTGGCCACGTATACATGGACCACAACGGTAAAAAGGTGCCGAGGAGGTCGGGGTTAAGCCCTGCTGTGGAGTTATCCCTTGTCCGCTTGTACCTACACTCCAGTCTGTAACCGGCTGGTAGCGCTCGCTGGTCTTATAAAGTGATGCATCTGCTGTAAATCGCGGCATGTTCAGGATGTTCATTTCAATCTCCTTTCGATTGGTTGGTTTAACGGTCATAGTACGGCGACATTTTGTTAACCAGGAACGGAAACATTCTTGCGCTCCCCACAACCACACCCCCCATCTGCGGTGAGATCGCCCTGTTTGAGCGAGCCTCGGGATAAGGGGCGGCCGCTCGCACGCCATTCACATTAACCGGCTGGTCCATCGTTTCTGCTTGGTCGGTCATATTATTGCTCCTTAAGAATGGGGATTCACTGCGGCAATAAACTGGTCTCGAATTCAGGGCTTCTCCTACCCCGCCCCCGATGGCTGAAGACCAGACAGCGGTTGAGTTTGGCCGCCCGGTGTTCACAGTCTCCCCGGGGCTGTATCGGCATCCCGGTAATTATGTGGCGGTTCTTGCAGCTATTACACATACCCAAGCAACCAGCATCCGCTACCCTAACGTATCCCCGTATCACAGCCTATCTGTACAGACGCGCTTTTGTTCTCGATAACGGTAACAGGCGTATCGGGGCAGTTTGGTAATCGGCCGCGAGTACTAACGTGCACAGTGTAGTCGCTGGGGGGTAAGACGGAAAAGGCAAAAAGCCCGGCGGCGTTTGTCGTGGTGCTTCCTGCGAGGTTGTTGGAGGCATCGAGCAATTGAACCGCTGCGTTGGCAAACGGTTGCACACACTTCTGTCCCGGACGTTGTGGACCCGGACACGTTGGTGAGAGTGTTACTTCTCCGATGACGCTGGATTGTCCCGATTGCAAGAAGGCGACATGGCTTGCTTCACCGGACAATTTGCTAATGGTGTAGCTTTGGAGCTGACCGGAAACGAGGCGAGGGCCGCCGATGCTGTCATGATGGGTGGTAGTGATTGCCGAGGTTTTGAACTTGATCGGGTCGTTTTTCAGATTGATGTCCGGTATCAGCAGCGTCAGCGTAACGCTTTTAAAGTCAGGGACTACTTCCAGTGTAACGGTAACCTGCTGACCAATCTCGGTGGCCAGCACGCGAATCTCATCCCCCGCGAAACGCAGGCTCAGTCGCTTATCTCGATAATACAACCGCGATTCGCCGCTCAAACTCGTGGTCGAATAAACGATTTGCACATCCTGACCACTGACCTTATACAGATTCGGTTGCGTTTCAACCTCAGGTGCTACAGCCTCGGCAAGCGCCGCAGCGGCAAAACCTTGTCCTAACAAGTACATCATTGCAATGAGGATACCTGAGCAGATTCGTTTACACATTGTGTTCCCGCCTTATGAGTTGATATTGAAAAGCTTTTAATGAGCTCCTGATGGGTTTATAAAGCATCGTTGCTTGCGGCTGGATTCTTTATAAATGCTCCCAACTATTGCACTGGTTTTGCGAGCTACCGATATGCCTATTCCTGCTGGGCCCCTGTTCCTCCTGATATCTCAATTTTCTGACTTGAACGAGCGCCTATGACCTCTACACCGATCGTCCCAAGGATCCCGTTAAGCGGTATTACGACGGTATATGGCGCAGTACCCGGGAGAGCCATGCCTGACAGTGAGCCAAGAACCTCAATTCCCCAGTATTCAGGTTGTCGCACATACACCAGCGGGCTGAGTCGTACCTTTATTTGAGATAGGGCGTGATTCCGGAAACGACCAGGAAATAGACGCCAGGTCCCCTGGGGATGACCTTTGCAACCTCAAAATCTATGAGTCGAACTGACTGTGAGGCGGGGGCCTGTATAAATTGTTCTATGGATTGTTCATTCATTTGCTAATTCCTCCTTAGCGGGGAAGGCTAGATGAAAGGGATTTAAATACGTGAGTTACATCGCAATACCATGAATCAGAGAACCGCTTATCATGCTAAAACTAAAAAATTGGGCAGTTCCTTTCATATTGACGATCGAATAGAGTTTTTGCGGTCCTGGTCCTAGCAGCTTTGGGCCACCAATTGTTGTGGGATTTGTAACAGTAATTCCGGGGACCTTGATACCTATTGGAGTATTAATCTGAGGCACAGTGACTATAGGTAAAGCCAACGTAAAGGTCACAACTCTAAAGTCTGGACTTGCTTCCAATGTTACGGTAATCAACTGGCCAAGCTCAGTATCCGCAACAACACGAATCTCTTCTCCGCTGAAGGAACGGCTTAACCGATCATCGCGATAACTGAGGGTCGGAACACCCGTGAAACTCGTGCTTGCGTAACTCACATGAATCGATTTTCCTCTGAGTTCAAAGGTATTGGCTTGATTTAAATTGGCTTGCATAATGAAGTGCCCCTTGTAATTAAGTTTGCTGACGGAAGTAATTGTGTTGAATGGACCGTTAGGCTGACCAGAAGTGGTTTTTTAGACCAACGCCACTTCATCCCGGAGCAAATGTCTATACAACCATGCTCCTTTGATAAACCCTATCTGCTTATCGGGGACTCACTATGGACTCCGGTTTCACAAGCATCCGTGCGGAACCGCACGGTTCGTTAAATGAGGTGACGATACTTTCCTCCGTGCAGTCATCAACCACATTCAGACAGCGAACGCGTCTGCCATCAGCCAAACCGTGATACATGAAATCCCTTAATCAAGCATGATTGGGTGTTTCGAAAAGAAACAGCGGCACTCATTTTGTCAGGCCGATTCGCTTGCGAACAGAACAATGAGGACCGGCGAGTTAAGTCCGGTGCCCTTTCGGTAGTTGATTTGTCATATTGCCGTAAGGAGGCTGGGTAGCCTAAAAGATCATATTTCTACTGAGTTAGGCACAACCTCTCGTATCGGCTAAAATCCTTCCTCCTCTTCAACCGCTCTCCACGAAATGACCACTGAAAACAGTTCAACGGCACGATCACCGCGCATGCCTGCTCCTCCTTTGAAGAAGGCTCTTAAAAAAAACCAGGGTATTAAGAAAAACATGGAGGATTGTGCCGCTGAGCTTTCTACCGTCAATGCAACGGTCAAGAAAGATATGAAGGCAGGCATTACTCTGCGGCAGGGAAAAAAAGCACTGGTACAAAGCGAACGCGTGGAAAATCAGGTACAGGACTGCGCTGTTAAGCTTGATGAAGTCAATAAAACCCTGGAACAGGAAATTGACGACCACAACAAGCGCGACTCCGAACTTAGGAAAATTACGGAAAAGCTGTCTGTAGCAGAACGCACCTTGTCCGATACTGAAGACGTATTGGCGAGCGCGAATCAGGCAATGGAGGAAGCAAAACAACGTTCGTTACGAGATGCCGCGACAGGTATACCCAATCGGGATTTATTCAACGTTCGCATTGAGCAGGCAATTGCTCTGGCTAGGCGGAACGATTGGGTTTTGGCGGTGATGTTTATCGATCTCGATCGCTTTAAGCTGATTAACGACACCTACTGGGCATGCCATCGGTGACGAGGTATTACAGGCAGTGGCGCAACGTATGCAAGAGCGCGTCCGTTTTGAGGATACTCTTTGCCGCTATGGCGGCGATGAGTTTCTTTATTTGTTGGTCAACCCGCAAGACCTTGAGAGCATTCAACGAGTTGCAGAAGAGATGTTCGAGCGTGTTGCGCAACCCGTAATAATTGGTGATCTGACGCTAACTGTGGAACCGAGCATCGGTATTGCTCTATATCCAAATGATGGAGAGACCAGCTTGGAATTGGTGGCGAACGCTGATGCTGCCATGTATCGCGCAAAAAACACAAAGGTGGGTTATACCTTGTTCGATCGCGTTAAAGATCACTCGAATCGCGTCTAATGCCAGCAAGGGGAGCTTTACCGTTTCTGCTTTAGCCAAGCTCGACTGTGCAGTACCGAGCAGTATGAGCCGTTTGATAATTCAAACGCATAAACCTGGCACCAGCTCAACCTCGCATGGCCTTATTCAATCCGCTAATAAGGTAAGAAGAAGGGAGCTCTAAATGTATCGGGTATGGGCCAGAAATCCGATTGACGTACTCAGCATAACAGTCGAAGATGTGATAAATTCGCCCTATGGATAAGTAGCACAAAAAGCATCTATCCTTGCTTTCCGAGGGCCAATCTCCACGATAAATAAAGTATCGGGTGCGCCAGCAGGTTCAGGCCATTTCCATCGCGCAGCTTGCGCGGCTTGTCCCCTGGTTTCGCGTTGCGGACTTCAATAGCGGATAAGAGCTCAGAGGCCATGACGGGTAAAATATTTCAGGATAAATTATTTACCTGTACTTTTACCCGTTTTTTGTTTTTTACCTGGACGTCAAAGAAAGTAAGAAGATGTCCCCGGACACCAATCCATATAAGACGCTTGTTTTATATGGCGATTTATACTTCTTTGGATTTCTTTGGACTGCTTGCTGGTGCCGGGAGGGGGAATCGAACCCCCATGACCTCGCGGTCGCGGGATTTTGAGTCCCGTGCGTCTACCAATTCCGCCATCCCGGCACAGCCTGCCGGGGCATTATTACTGAAAATCCAGATCGCGGCAACTCGATAAGCGATGCCGGGTGTATCGGTATAATACGCGCGATGAAAATTCAGGATTTCGATTTCGATTTGCCTCCCGAGCTCATCGCGCAGTTCCCGGTTGAGCAGCGCGCCAGCAGCCGCATGCTGCATCTGAAAGGTTCGGATGGTGCCCTGGGTGATGCAATGTTTGCCGATTTGCCCCGCTATGTGCGCCCTGGCGACGTCATGGTGTTTAATGACACCCGCGTGATCAAGGCGCGTCTGCATGGCGTGAGGGACACGGGTGGCAGGGTGGAGGTGATGGTGGAACGGGTGCTGGATGCCCATTGCGTGTTGGCGATCATGCGCGCGAGTCATATGCCGAAGCCGGGCTCGAAGCTTTTCCTTGCTGGCGCCATTAACGTGACGGTGTTGGCCCGCGAGCATGATTTTTATACGTTGCGTTTCGATCACGAAAACACGGTTATCGATTTATTGGAGCGTTACGGTAACCTGCCGCTGCCGCCTTATATTTCCCGGCTGCCGGGAAAAATGGACGAGGCGCGCTACCAGACCATTTACGCGAAGCAGGCAGGCGCTGTCGCTGCGCCGACTGCGGGCCTGCACTTTGATGAAAGCATGCTTGCTGCATTACGAGAAATGGGCGTGCAGATTGCTTATGTGACGCTGCATGTGGGGTCGGGTACGTTCCAGCCGGTCCGGGTGGACAACATTGCCGATCACAAAATGCATGGAGAAATTTTTCATGTGCCGCAGGAAACGATTGACGTAATCCGGCGCGCAAAAGCCGGCGGGGGCAGGGTGCTCGCAGTCGGCACAACATCGCTGCGAGCTTTGGAAGGGGCGGCAGCACGAACGGCAGAGGCGGAGACATTGGAAAGCATGGACGAATTGAAATCGGGTCATGGCGAGACCGATATCTTTATCACGCCAGGGTATCGTTTTCGCGTGGTAGAGCGTCTGCTGACCAATTTTCATTTGCCTCGCTCAACCTTGCTGATGCTCGTGTCCGCATTTGGAGGAACGGAGAACATTCGTCGTGCTTACCAGCATGCTGTAAATGAGCGGTATCGGTTTTTCAGTTATGGTGACGCCATGTTGATCGAAAGACAATCATAGAACGCCGTTCCCTGCTTAGCCCGCTAATTAACCGCTGATTGGCCGCCTGCCCTATAATTTGAGATACAGTTCCGAAAGCTTCTGCATCCACGCGTTCTGAATACATCATTCCAAGACACTTTGAACTGTCTCAACCGTCTCCAGGGCACTTTGAAACTACTCCCATCCAGCAAGCAACCGGTAGCATGAAATTTCAACTGCATCGTACCGACGGCCGCGCCCGTCGGGCTACGTTATCGCTGGCCCATGGCACGGTCGAGACGCCCGCTTTCATGCCGGTAGGCACTTACGGCGCGGTAAAAACGATGTCGCCTGCGGATTTACGGGAAATTGACGCCCATATCGTGCTTGGCAACACGTTCCATTTATGGCTGCGCCCCGGCCTCGAAGTGATCGAGCGCGCATGGCGGACTGCACCATTTCATGGGCTGGGACGGACCGATATTGACGGATTCGGGCGGTTTCCAGGTGTTCAGCCTGGGAGCCCTGAGAAAGATTACCGAAGAGGGCGTCAAGTTCAGATCGCCGGTAAATGGCGACGTTTGTTTTCTCACGCCGGAGGAATCGATGCGTATACAACGCATACTCAATTCCGACATCGTGATGATATTCGACGAATGCACGCCTTACCCCGCGGACGAGCCGGCTGCGCGTGAATCCATGGAATTGAGCGTGCGCTGGGCGGAACGGTCCAGGCGCGGGCATGATGATGAGCGGAATCCCAATGCATTGTTTGGCATCATCCAGGGCGGAATGCATGAGAATCTCCGTGATGATTCGTTATCCAGACTGGTGGATATCGGCTTCGACGGTTATGCAGTCGGCGGACTATCGGTAGGCGAGCCCAAGGACGACATGCAGCGCATCCTCAAGCACATCACGCCGCAGTTGCCCGACGAAAAGCCGCGTTATCTCATGGGTGTGGGTACCCCGGCGGATATTGTCAATGCCGTGTCCCAGGGCATAGACATGTTTGACTGCGTGCTTCCGACACGTAATGCCCGGAATGGGTGGCTGTTCACGCGCAACGGGGTGGTCAAGCTGCGCAACAGCCGGTACCGCCTGGATACAGCGCCGCCGGATGAACAATGCAACTGCTATACCTGCCGAAATTTCACCCTTGCTTATCTGCATCACTTGCAGCGGACCGGTGAAATTCTCGGGCGCACGGCTCAACACGCTGCACAACCTGTATTATTACCAGCAATTGATGAGCGAAATCCGCGCCGCTATCGAAACCGGGCAGTTCGAGGAATATGCGCAAGAATTTCAAGCCCGCGTCGCATCGTGCTAAAATCGCATCCTTTTTTATCCCATTATCGGAGAAGCCATGTTGATTAGTGAAGCCTATGCCCAGGCCGCTGCGCCTGCGCAAGCAGCGGGAGTGGATTTTATGAGCCTGCTGCCGCTGATCGGTATATTCGTTGTCTTTTACCTGCTGCTGATTCGTCCTCAGGCGAAGCGTGCCAAAGAACAGAAATTGATGATAGAGGCACTGCAAAAAGGTGATGAGCTGGCAACCGCATCCGGTGTATTAGGGCGCGTGGTCAAGGTTGTCGGAAATTACGTCATACTGCAAATTGCCGAAAATGTGCAAGTCACCATACAAAAAACAGCCGTTCAGACCCTACTGCCCAAGGGAACCTTGAATAGTATCGAGAAAGAATAGTCATCCTTGTAAAGGCCCAGGCGCGAAGGCTGTGGCATAGGTTTTCAGTACCAATTCTTAGTTCCCTTATTTCCTGTTTCCCGCCTTTCACTCAAAAAAATGAACCGCTACCCTTCCTGGAAATACCTGATTATCGCGGTTTCGATACTGCTGGGCTGGTCTATACCCTGCCGAATTTTTACGGCGAATCGCCAGCGGTGCAAATTTCGCCGCTACGTACCGCGCCCAAGGCGGATACCGCGCTACTGCAACGGATTGAAGATGCGCTGAAGAAAGCGAACCTTCCCGTGGATGGAATGTTTCTTGAAGCAGGCGGCGTCAAAGTGCGATTTGCCGATACCGACACGCAGATCAAGGCCAGGGATACGCTCCAGTCTTTGCTGGGTAACGGTTACATGGTCGCGCTGAATCTGCTCTCCAATTCCCCGCAATGGTTGAACAGCATCGGCGCATTGCCGATGTATCTGGGGCTTGATTTGCGCGGCGGCGTCCATTTCCTGCTGCAGGTGGACATGAGGGGCGCACTTTCCAAGGCGCTTGACCGCTATAGCGCGGATATACGCGGCAGCCTGCGGGAGAAAAAGATTTCCTATGCCGGACTTGACAAGCAGGGTTCTCAAATCACTGTCAAGTTCCGTAATACCGAATCGCGCGCTCAAGGAAAAGCGGAAATCAACAAAACCTACGCAGATCTGGATTTGCGCGAAGAGAATGTAGGCGCCGAGTTTTATTTGATAGCCAATATAAAGCAAGAAGCGCAGGTGCGCATCCAGAGTTCAGCTGTACAACAAAACATCACGACGCTGCGCAATCGCGTCAATGAGCTGGGGGTAGCCGAACCCATCATTCAGCAGGCTGGTGTGGACCGCGTGGTTGTGCAACTGCCGGGCGTGCAGGATACTGCCAAAGCCAAGGATATTCTGGGACGTACCGCCACACTGGAGGTCCGCATGGTGGATGAGGGCCGCGACCTGGAAGCGGCACTGCGCGGGCAGGTTCCCTTCGGTTCCGAGCTTTACAACTGAGCGCGGCGGCGGTCCGGTACTGGTGAAAAAGCAGGTGGTGCTGACGGGTGATCGCATCACTGACGCCCAACCCGGGTTCGACAACAACAGTCAACCCGCAGTGCACATCGATCTCGACAGCAATGGGGCGCGTATATTCAGGCAATTGACCCACGATAATGTCGGCAAGCGCATGGCCATTTTACTGATCGAGAAGAATCAGGCTGAAGTCATTACCGCACCCGTGATACGCGAAGAAATCGGCGGTGGGCGAGTGCAGATCAGCGGGCGCATGACCACCGAAGAGGCCAGGGATGTGGCGTTGTTGCTGCGTGCCGGTGCCTTGGCCGCACCGATGGACATCATCGAGGAACGAACGGTAGGCCCCAGCCTTGGCGCCGACAATATTTCGCGTGGGTTTAATTCAACGCTATACGGCTTTCTCGCGATTGCCGTCTTCATGACAGTTTATTACCTGGTGTTTGGCTTTATTTCGGTGACGGCGCTGGGCGTGAACCTGCTTCTGCTGGTAGGTCTCCTTTCGATCCTGCAGGCCACGCTGACGCTGCCGGGCATGGCGGCAATCGCGCTCACCCTTGGCATGGCAATCGATGCGAACGTGCTGATCAATGAACGTGTCCGCGACGAGCTGAGGGAGGGTTTGTCACCGCAAGCCGCAATCAATGCGGGATACGAGCGGGCGTTCGGCACTATTCTCGATTCCAATATTACGACCTTGATTGCGGGAATCGCGCTGTTCGCATTTGGCTCGGGCCCGGTGAAGGGCTTTGCCGTGGTGCTGTGTCTAGGCATCGCCACTTCAATGTTCAGCGCGGTGATGGTATCGCGCGGGATAGTCAATCTGGTATATGGCAGCCGCCGCAAGCTGGAGCGGGTCTCTATCGGACAGATCTGGAAGCCGACTACCGATAAGCGCTAATACACATATGAGCAGAGCGGGAACATACATTCCTTCGGGGAGATAAGGGTCAGCATGGAATTTTTCAGAATCAAGCGCGACATTCCCTTCATGAGCTGGGGGAAATATACCACCACCATTTCGTTACTCACTTTTGTCGTGGCGGTATTTTTTCTCGTCACCAAGGGGCTGAATCTGGGCGTGGATTTTACCGGCGGCACCGTGATGGAGGTGGCCTATTCCCATCCTGCGGACACCACCAGGATACGGGATACACTGGTTAAAATGGGGATGCCCGACGCCAGCGTGCAGAACTTCGGCACATCGCGGGACGTATTGATACGCCTGCCGGCCAAGCCGGAGATGTCCAGTGCCAAGCTGTCCGAAACGGTGATAGCAGCGTTGCGCCAGGATGACGAAGCAGCGGAGTTGCGGCGCGTGGAGTTTGTGGGCCCGCAAGTGGGTAAGGAACTGGTGGAAAACGGTGCGCTGGCGTTGTTACTGGTTTCGCTCGGCATCGTCGCTTATCTGGCGGTGCGTTTTGAATGGAAGTTCGGGGTTGCCGGTATCATTGCGAACCTGCACGACGTGGTGATCATTCTCGGATTTTTCGCCTTCTTCCAATGGGAATTCTCCCTCACGGTATTGGCCGCTATCCTGGCCATTCTTGGCTATTCCGTCAATGAATCGGTGGTGATATTCGATCGCATACGGGAAAATTTCCGTAAAATGCGCAAGGCTACGGTAAACACAGTCATCGACAACGCGATCACCCGCACGATGTCGCGCACCATTATCACGCATGGCAGTACCCAGATGGTCGTGATCTCAATGTTCCTGTTTTCGGCGGCGAACCACTGCATAATTTTGCACTGGCGCTTACTATCGGCATTCTGTTCGGTATTTATTCCTCGGTATTGGTGGCAAGCCCTATCCTCATGTTGCTGGGGGTGTCGCGCAAGGATATTGTGAGACCTGAAAAGAAGGAAGAGGTACAAGCGCTACCCTAATTCAATCGCAAGTTACCAGCCTCATCCCATTGTCCGCCAGTCAGCTTCATCCCGGACCTACTTAAGGCTTCTCTTGGAAATTCTCGCTACCTTCATCGATATCATCCTGCATCTGGACAAGCATCTCATCTGGCTGGTTCAGAATTACGGCAACTGGATTTATCTTATTCTGTTCCTGATCATTTTCTGTGAGACAGGACTGGTCGTGACGCCTTTTCTGCCGGGTGATTCGCTGCTGTTCGTGGCGGGTGCGATTGCCGCAACCGGCGCAATGGATGTTCAATGGCTGGCCGCGCTTCTCATCCTTGCTGCATTTTGCGGTGACAATACCAATTACTGGATAGGGCGTTATTTCGGCCCCAGGATATTTTCCCGAGCAGACTCGCGCTTATTGAATCGTGCGCATCTGGAAAAAACCAATCAGATTCTATATGAAGCATGGTGGCAAAACCATCATTTTTGCGCGTTTTCTACCGATCATTCGCACTTTTGCGCCTTTCGTGGCCGGTATCGGGCGCATGATCTACCCTCGTTTCATGGCTTACAGCGCATTTGGCAGCGTCTTCTGGATCAGTTTTTTCGTATTCGGCGGATTTTACTTCGGCAACGTGCCCATAGTGAAAAACAACCTGACCTTTTTCATATTCGGCATCATCATTATTTCCGTTCTTCCAGGTATTGTTCAATTCGTGCGTAATTGGCTTGGAAATCGCAGGGCATCAGAAGCGCCAGTCAAGCGATTGGAGTAGCGAGGTTCAACCGGAAGCCGGCAGTCGTAGTGAGGTCACCAGGAAGGTGAGGTTCAGGGGCACCAAAAATCTTTCGGGCTTTCGGTTCTGGCGCCTTGCAGGCAAGTGAGCTGAAAAATAAGCTGCTGACTGCCGGATTCAAGCTAATTCAAGCTTAGGCAGATGCAAGACCGACAAGCGAAGCGCATTGTGCCGCATGAGAGTTTCTTTAATCACTCGCCCCCAGTTCGAGTGCGCGCTGCCGCGACTGGGCCCGCTTCTCTTCCGCGTTTTCTTCTTTTGCGTTCTCCAGCCCCAGCCAACCCTGTAGATTAGCGAGAGCGATGTCGGCTAATGCGTCTATCCAGTCATCGCGTTCATTCAGGCAGGGAATGTAATGATACTCATGGCCTCCAGCCTGGGTGAAAATGGCTTTCCCCTCTATCGCGATTTCTTCAAGTGTCTCGAGGCAATCGGAAACAAAACCGGGACAGACGACATCCACGCGCCCGGTATTTTGCTTACCGAGTTGCTCCAGCGTAGCCGCAGTGTAGGGTCTTAGCCATTCAGCCCGGCCAAAACGGGATTGAAAACAAACCTGGTACGCGTCTGCATGCAATTCCAGCGCCTCGGCCAGCAATCGCCCGGTTTTCTGGCACTCGCAATGGTAGGGGTCACCTTTATCCAGCGTTGAGCGCGGTACTCCGTGAAAGCTCATTACCAGCTTGTCGGGCGGCCGTTTTTCAGCCCAATAATCGCGTATATTCTGTGCCAGCGCGGCAATATAGCCGGGATGATCATGATAATGTTTCACAGTGCGCAGTGCGGGCGTGTTGCGCATCTTCCCCAGTTGCGCGAATACCTCATCGAACGCGGAGGCTGTGCTGCTTGCGGCATATTGGGGGTAGAGCGGCAGCACCAGAATGCGCTCGCAGCCATTCTGCCTCATCCCCCCCAGCACCTCGGCGATGGAGGGACTGCCAATACTCATCGCATATTCGACTATCGGCGCCGGCTCGGTGCGTTTTGCCAGCATATCGCGCAGCAGACCGGTCTGGCGAGCAGTGTGAACTTTCAGCGGCGAACCCTCCGGCATCCAGATCAGCGCATATTTTTCAGCCGATTTTTTGGGACGCGTGTTCAGTATGACGCCGTTCAGGATCGGCCACCATGCCCACTGCGGAAATTCCACTACGCGCGGACTGCTCAGGAACTGCTTGAGATACGGCCGCAGGGCCTGTGCGGTGGGCGCATCAGGCGTACCGAGATTGACTAGTAAAATGCCTGTCTGGCTCGGCTTGCCGTGCTGGTAGGCGGGTTCGGGAGCGATCAAGATGATTCCAATTCTCATCAGAAACAATAACTGCGTTGCTTCGATTTTCGGCTTCTCATCGGCTATACTGGTTGTCGGTACTATGGCGCCTGTTGGCTAGGCAATGCGTATCTGCAGGAAGCGGCTTTGATTCGGACGGTACAGGCGATGTCAGGTATGCTTTGGTCGGCTTCCACTAATGGGTCAAGTGGGTGAAGTCAGCGCTAATGTTGCGATAGCGCGCTGGAAAGCAGCCTGGCAGTCACATCCACAATCGGAATGACTCGTTCATAAGCCATCCGCGTGGGCCCGATCACCGCGACCGTGCCCACGATTTTTCCGTCCACCTCATAAGGTGCGGTAACCATGCTGAACTCATCCAAGTCACGCCACCGGACTCCCCGCCGATAAAGATCTGCACACCTTCCGCCTTACGGCTGAATTCCAGCAACTGCAACAACGCGGTTTTCCGTTCAAAGAGATCAAACAGCTTCTTCAGGCTGGTTGTATTACTCGACAAATCATGCACATCAAGCAGCTTGTGCTCGCCCGCCACGACCACGTTTTCGCTGTTTTCCTTGATTGCCGCCCCTCCCGCTTCAATAGCGGCGGTCATGAGATGGGTCGTATCATGACGCAATTGTTTCAGTTCGCTCTGAAGGCGAGTGCGGATTTCATCGATGGCGCAACCCGCATAATTCCGATTGATGAAATTGGCCGCTTCCGTCAATTCAGCCTGGCTGTATGTTCGGTCCGTAAAAAGCACGCGGTTCTGAACATCCCCTTCCGGCGTCACGATAATGAGCAGAATGCGCTTTTCCGACAAGGTCATGAATTCGATATAGCGAAATATAGCGGTACTACGCTTGGGAGCCACCACCACCCCGGCAAAGCGTGTCAATTCCGCCAGCAATTGCGAAGCCGCGTTGATCAATCGTGAAGGATTGTCCGGATGGAGCTGGTCTTGAAGCTGATGGATCTCAATGACATCCAGAGGCTTTACCACCAGCAGCGTATCCACAAAAAAACGATAGCCTTGTGAGTAGGTATGCGGCCGGCGGAAGTATGGGGACTGGCGACAAAACCCATTTCCTCAAGGTCCGCCATCACGTTTCGAATAGTGGCGGGGCTCAGATCAAGGCCAGAGAACTTGGAGAGCGAGCGAGAACCTACCGGCTGACCTTCGGTGATATACCGTTCGACCAGAGTCTTTAGCAGGATTTTGGCGCGCTGATTTAGCATTCTATTATTTTACACCAGGATTCATTCTACCGGCTGAATTGAGTCTTACCGCTTCCGAGCGAACAGAAAAGGCAATGGATAATCCTGAAGGACGCCAACACGTCTAACATTACTTGGTAGTTCCACTAATTGATAGATATCTCTTTTTGCTCAATTGCAAGAAATTTCGTTCAGGCCCGCTTGCGGCGACCGGCATAACCTCTTCCCGCAAAGCGTCTTTCAGCCAATATTCGCCGTGATCGCCGCGCTGAATATATCAATAACGGGGCTGGAATACTTTGTCACCTCGGGGCCGATATGGTTTAATCTCAAGAAATGTTTCATATCAAAGGTCGGCTTCATCAGCGGTTCCACCTATTCTTCAGTTTAATCCAACGATGAGTTCTTCGTTTAAAACAATAGCTTTGATCGGCAAGCATAAAAATCCCGATATCGTGGCTCCGCTGTTGAGCCTGGGAAGGTATATGGAGAAGCGCAATCTGGAAGTTCTGCTGGATCAAGCTACGGCTGCTGTCGTGGCAGAGGCAAGATACCCCGCCATGACCATGGAGGAGATCGGTGTACGTGCTGATTTGGCGATAGTCCTGGGTGGCGATGGCACGATGCTCAATATCGCACGAAAGCTCGCGCCTTTCAATGTTCCGTTGGTTGGCATCAATCAGGGCCGGCTCGGATTTCTTACCGATCTTTCGATCGACTCCATGCTCGAAACGCTGGGCTCGATGCTGGATGGCCAATATTTCAAAGAGCGGCGCATGCTGCTGTACGTTGAGGTCGTCGCGCGATAATGTCACCGGCATATTAGTGCCCTGGCATTAAATGATGTGGCGGTAAACCGCGGCGTTGGCGGTAACATGATCGAGTTCGAGGTGCATATCAATGGTGAATACGTATACTCCCTGCGTTCGGATGGCTTGATTGTCGCGACCCCGACTGGTTCTACCGCTTATGCATTGTCATCGGGCGGCCCCATTCTTCACCCCAGTCTTGATTTGATTGCGCTGGTTCCGGTCAGCCCCCATACGCTGAGCAACCGCCCGATCGTTGTCGGGCCGGACGCCGTCGTGGAAATCCTGATGCATCGTACCGCAGTCGCACGTGTGCATTCCGATAGCCATTCCCATTACGATTTAAGGCAACATGACAAGGTTGTCGTGCGGCGCTCTCCCCATACCGTAACATTGCTGCATGCTTCGGATCACAGTTACTACCGCATGCTCCGCGAGAAGCTTGGCTGGAGCGGCATACCCAGAAACCAGGTATGAGTCTTTCAGCATGCTAAAATTTCTGAGCATACGGAATTTTGTCATTGTTGACTGTATGGAACTGGAGTTTGTTCCCGGTTTTACTGTGCTTACTGGCGAAACCGGCGCCGGAAAATCCATTCTGATTGATGCGCTCTCGCTTGTACTGGGCGAACGCAGCGAAACGAGTGTCGTTCGCAATGGCTGCGAGCGTGCTGAAATCAGCGCGGAGTTCGATATTGGCGGACTGCCGAAGCTCGCGGAATGGTTGCGCGAAAACGGATTCGAAAATCAGGATGACGACCGCGATGTATGCCTGTTGCGCCGGTTGGTGGATGCCGGGGGACGTTCCCGCAGTTTTATCAATGGTCGCGCTGCCACCTTGCAGCAATTGCATGCCGTTGGTGAGAACCTTGTGGATATCCAGGGGCAGCATGCACATCAGTCGTTGTTGCGCAAGGAAGCGCAACGCGAGCTGCTCGATGCCTATTCAGGCAACCGGCAATTGGCGCAGTCTGTCGCAGAAGCTTACCGGCATTGGCAGGGGCTTCATCGGCTGCGCCTGTCCCGGGAGCAAAACGCGGCCGCTTTCGATCAGGAGCGCGAGCAACTGGAGTGGCAAGCAAGCGAGATCTCCGCACTGAATTTTTCGCTTGATGAGTGGCAAGCGTTGCAAACCGAGCACAGCCGGTTATCCCATGCGGTCGCTTTGCTGGAGGCGACGCAGATGGGGCTCGAAACCCTGTCGGAAGGCCAATCCGCCTGCGCTTTCGCAGCTAAACGCGGTCATTCTGCGCCTGGGTCAGGTACTTGAGTGCGATAGCAGCCTCAAAGTAGTGCTTGATTTGCTTGAGCCTGCGCAAATCCAGTTACAGGAAGGTGTGTATGAACTTGGGCGTTATCAGCAGCGTCTTGATCTGGATCCCCAACGTCTGCAGGAAATAGAGGCCCGCTTGGCGGCGGTTCACGCTACGGCCAGAAAATACCGGGTTGTTCCCGATCAGTTGCAGGAGCTGTTGAGGACGGTCACCGAGCGGCTGGAAGAACTGGGTCACAAGGAAGATGGCGAGTCGCTGGCGAGGCAAGAGGCGACAGCCAGAGATGAATATCTCGAGCTTGCAAAAAAATTGAGTGCAGGGCGGAGCAGGCGCAGCGGCCACGCTTGCCCGGCAGGTTACCGTTGCCATGCAAACCCTGGCGATGGCAGGCGGAGAGTTCTCGGTAACGCTGACCCCGCTCGAGCAAGGCAATGCGAACGGTATGGAGCAAATCGAGTTCCAGGTTTCCGCCCATCAGGGCCTGCCGTTGCGGCCATTGGCAAAAGTCGCGTCAGGCGGAGAATTGTCGCGGATCGGCCTGGCGATACATGTCATCACCAGCAAGCTCGGCATGACGCCCACGCTCATATTCGATGAGGTAGACGCAGGTATTGGTGGCCGAGTCGCAGAAATGGTAGGGGGGATGCTGAAAAAACTCGGCGCGGAGCGCCAGGTATTGTGTATAACCCATCTGGCCCAGGTTGCGTCGGCGGGAGACCACCAATGGCAGGTCACCAAATCAGCCGATCCCGCGAACCCAGGAAACGTATCGAGCCGCATCGCTGTGCTTGAAAAGCAGGAGCGGGTCGAGGAAATTGCGCGAATGCTGGGCGGTGCAAAAATAACTGATACTACGCGCAAGCACGCCGCCGAAATGTTGCTAGCCGCCGGGGCAGAAGGCACCGGCTGATTGAACCAAATTCCCTAGTTCCACCATTACCGGTGCATGATCGGAAGGCCTTTCGAGTTTGCGTGTTGCTCTGTCGATAACACACGCGGTACATACTTCCGCAAGGTCTTTACTTAATAGAATATGGTCTATCCGCAAACCCATGTTGCGGCGGAAGGCCATCATGCGGTAGTCCCACCAGGTGTAGGATTTTTCCGGTTGTTCGAATAGGCGGAAGCTATCCATGAGGCCCAGATTGAGCACGTCACGAAATGCCTCACGCTCCGGCAGGCTGAACAGAACCTGCCCTTCCCATAACTTTGGGTCGTGTACGTCGCGCTCTTCCGGTGCGATATTGAAATCGCCCAGCAACACCAGTTTCGGATGCTGGCTTAACATGTCTCGAATCCAATCCTTGAGGGCGGCCAGCCACCTCAGCTTATATTGGTATTTTTCGGACTCGACGTTCTCCCCGTTGGGGACGTAGATGCAGATTACCCGCACATCGCCGTAAACCGCACCCAGAACGCGCTTTTGAGGATCGTCAAAACCGGGTATGGCTGTGATAATTTCGCTTCCCGGCTGTTTGCTGAGTAAAGCGACGCCATTATAAGTTTTCTGGCCACTATAGAGCGTTTGGTAACCAGCCGCCGCAATGGCTTCTATCGGGAAATTCTCGTCTTGCAGCTTCGTCTCTTGCAGGCACAGCACATCGGGTTGATACAATGCCAGCCAGTCAAGAACATGCGGCAGGCGGACCTTGAGAGAGTTTACGTTCCATGTCGCAATTTTCATGCGTCCATTTTATCAAATTTACGACGTGCGGCCCGCAACAAATAGCCCTCACGCAAATCATCGCACGATGCGTTGATGATTTCCGAATAGATCATTGGATTTGCTGGCTTGATCGCCACGCGCTCCGCCGCAGATTTATTTCAAAGTTTTCCAATTATGTTGTGCTATTATGGAATTAGGCATGTTGGGCTGAGTGCGGCTACTCGTGAGCACTTGCGCCGGCCCTCACTGAGATCCTAGGGGACTATCGCATGTCTCGCCCGCTACATTCAGTATTTACTCGTGGTGCTCTTTCGGCCGCACTTATGCGTGTCTCTTTAACGGGAGTTGGTGCCGATGTTTAGCAGGAATACGGTCGATATTGGCGCTTATAGCGCACTGTTTCCCTTTCCAACAAAGCCGTGGCTATTATGAATACTTCAGATGACTCGGAATTTGGTGTAGCCGATTGGCGGCGGCTATTGCGTTCGATAGGTGAAGACCCATCACGCCAGGGCCTGGTTGAAACGCCAAGCCGCATCACGCGGGCTTGGGCTCATTGGACGCGCGGCTATAAACAGGACCCGGCAGCGATTCTCAAGACATTTGCCGATGGCGGCGAAAGTTATGACGAGCTGATCGTTGTCAGGCAAATACCGGTTTACTCGCATTGTGAGCACCATCTTGCCCCCTTCTTCGGTCACGCAACCGTTGGGTATCTTCCCAGCGGACACATCGTTGGGTTATCGAAGCTGACACGGCTGGTCAATTGTTTTGCTGCACGTTTACAGGTTCAGGAACGCCTGACCCAGCAAATTGCGCAGTCCCTGATTGAGCATCTTCAGCCCAAGGCTGTCGGTGTAATTATTCGCTGCCGCCACATGTGCATGGAATCGCGGGGAATCGCCGTCGCCGGCGAAGAGACCGTCACTTCGGCAATGCTTGGCGATCTTAAGACAAACGCTGCTCAACGAGCCGAGTTCCTGGCGCTGGCCGAGTAACTTCTGCGAAAGCAGCGGTCCTGAAAATTTGCGCTAATATCCCTGTTTGCAACGTTGAATTACAGGGCAATAGGACACATGGTCCGAAGAGTACGGAGCCATGGCGCGGCTATAACACTTACCCATCATTCGGTTTTCCAATTATCTGCATGAGTGAATCTCGTGCGTAACCAACTGGAGCGTAAAGCGTATGACGACGGCTAAATATTTGTCCATTTTCACACCGGCGACCAAGCTTGAAAGGGAAGAAAATTTTGAAAATTACTGGGAGTTTACTCAGCAGCATGGCGGTCAACTTTTTGAAGGTGCGAAGGATCTGGAAAAAAAACGTGCCAGGCTTAAGCATTTTCAGGAGCATCCAGTTAGATTGCGCCGCCCGCTCGCCAATCCCGAAGCCTTTTACCGCAATTATGTCGAGATGCAGGATGATCCCCGGATCAATGGATCGCATGACGCTGATGTTGACGTGCATTTATAAATTCGCGAGACACGAATGGGTGGGAATAAAAGGCGCGTGGGATGTCATTCCTGATATGGCGCACTCATATACGGTAACAGACAAAATCAGCCGCATGCATTTAGCCGAAGAATTTTGCCATGTACGCCTTTTTAACGAAATGTTACGCACGTGTGGTCTGGATAAGGTGGAGTGGGTACCTTTAGGGCCGATCAAGGAAAAAATCTACGAGCAATTTCCGAAAGTTCCGGGATTCTTGAAGGACTCGCCCGCTTTTATTACCGAACTGATGGGGGTGACTTTTTATTGCCACTTATACCGCTTGTTTGATGAGATATTGGCTGAAGAACCCGAAGTCTGCTGCCGTTTAAAAGAACTGCTGGACGAGATTACAATTGATGAAGTGGCGCATGTGGGTCAACGAAGGAATTTTGTCGGTCCTATAGGGATGGGAATTTCCAAAGCACTGGTTAAACCTTTCTATACGATGTTTTTTAAAGATATACCCGAAATCGAGCAATTGCTGGATGTTGACCAGATGATCAAGGACGGCGTTTCTTTTGATTTCAATGAGTTGCCTGCGCACATGATCGAACGCAGCTGGGTTCCCTCATATTGCAAAACCCAGGCATATCGGAATGAGTCCGGGATTTGAAGGTTCGGTTATAGCTTGTTACAGCTTGTTATCAGCGAAGTTACAAAAGCACTTTCCGTCCCTGAGGACAGCGCGGAGCATGTCCAACAAGGCATTTATATAATAGTGCAGGGCTCGATAAGTCCCATGGAAAGGGCGCGGGAAATGGCTTGCTGGCGGTTGACCACACCCATTTTTTGGGCCGCGTTCTGAAGATGAAAAGTGACCGTGCGTTCCGATATGTTGACGATGTTGCCTATTTCCCAGCCGGTTTTTCCTTCGGCTGCCCATAGTAAACATTCCTTTTCCCTTTCTGTCAGGCTGATCCGTTTCAAAGGGAGTGGACCTTTACTCAGAACGACACGCTGCACTGCCTCGTGTAGATAACAGGTCAATAGCTGGGCTTTGTCCATCGTCGCGATAATGTCATCCTGAGCTTCACGAGAGTCGCGGGAGGTCGCAAGGCTCAGCATTGCAGCTTCGCTACGCCCGCCGTGAACCGAGAAGCTGGCTCCGCTCGCCAGGCCGCAATCCTTTGCCTCGCTTCTTATCCTTGCCTCCTTGCGTCCCTTGAAAATCTCGTTCCTCCAGATGACTGGAATTGACGTTCTGGCGCAGTGGGAAACAGTAGGATCAATACTGGCGTAACCTTCCTCGTCATAATGTTTTCGCCATGCTTCCGGATAACAACTGAGGATGAACCGATATGGACGGGTAAGCGACGTATTTACCTGCACGCCGTATAGAAAATGCTCGAACCCCATCTGGCCAACAATGGCTGTGGCATCCCTGTGCAGCTCTTCCACGGTATTGCAGTTCAGCAACGACTCGAATAGATATAAATTAGTCATGATTTTCTCCTCATGATATCCCCCTTTTATTGCAAAATTCTTACCATCGGTTACGAGTCGTAGGACATTTTACCAACAAGTTACTTATACAAAGCGTTATTTGCTACGCGAGATCATCCGGAGTTTTATTGATTTACGGCGTAATAGATATCCGGTTTTCTTGCCCCATCACATTTGCCGGGTAGAGCCCATTATGAATGATATTGAACATTTTTAATGTGCTGAAAAAGACGAAAAAAACATGGCTTTTCTGCCGATACCCACCTGGCATCTGTCGGACTTAAAGGAAATGGGCTGCAAAAGCGTCTGGCTGGTTCATATTTCGCTGCTTTTTCGACCAATAAAATAACTATTGGCCTTCAGAATCCTCAAAATCTGCCCTTACCCGGTCACCTTTTCGCTGAGATTCTTTAAGTCCGACAGGCTGCTAGTCGGCATAGATCGAGATTGGTTTTGGCCTGCGCCAGAATTTCCTCAAGTCGACGCGTCTTGCAGTAAAATTTTTGCTTTTGCATTCACCGAGTGCTGTGAGGGTTATCCGGTCGAACAGACCCCGCCTGGACATTGCCCACAAAGGCGTGAACCAGTTCCGTTCGAGCTCTTTCAAACTTTCACGCCAGCCATATGCATCCGCGTACTGGGCTTTTCCGTAGAGGGCGTCAAGCACGACGAGATGATGCCCGGACGTGGCGGATTGCTGCCACATCGCCGCGCTTGGGGGAAGCTGTATATGATCTGTATGAGACGCAAGCGCCAGGGAGCGGGCAAGGACATTATTGCTCCATATACGAGTATACGGAGAATTCGGCGATTCCGGCATGATCCCGCCGCCCCAGAACCAGGTACTGTTAATGACTGGTTCGCCATGCGCCTCTCGTGACTGGTTAAGCGGATGCGAATGCAGCAGCATTTGAATTTCATTGAAAAGGCCGCGCCAGAACGTTTGGTTCACGCCGAACGGCAGCAATTCATTGATGCCTCTGTTTGCAACCTCGCCGAGCAAATGTGTTTTTGCCGCAGGCGTTTTTGTTACGCGCATATACCAGCGATCGGGCCGTAGCGGCAAGAACACCAGTTCCTGGCTACTTGCCGCAAAGTGCTGGTTAAGCATGCCGGTAAGCGCCTCGGCCTCCTGCGATGAAATCCGGAAAACACGGCTATCAGCCAGCACGATCTGATCACGCTCGATATGCAAATGCACCGGGTCGGCGCGAATCCAGTAATCGTTTCCTGCTTTTATATCCTCCGCCCCATCGACCAGCAGAGCAAGAGGTGCAACTGGCCAGTCCTGCTGTTTTGCGACGCCGAACGCCCCGCAGAGCCAAGCCTCCAGTCCTTCCGACTCATCGTCATCGCTCGAACATTTTGCAATCAGATTCTCCAGTGCGGGCAGCGATAGATCACGGTAAATGTCCGGAAGCCCGGTATCGGGCCAAAAGAGGGCAGGAACAAGCAAATGTAGATTCATCGTGAGTTCGAGCGTGAGCCGAAACCATTGCCGGGCTGGCAAAGCCGAGCAGACGGGAGAGAAGGCGAATCAAAGCGCATTCGCCCGGGGAGTAAACAGAAAAGCGCATGCTGAAAGACTGAGTGCCTTCTGAGTGCTTTAACCTGAATCCGGCAGTTGATCGCTCATTTTCCAGCTCACTCGTCAACCAAGCGCTATAACCGAAAAGGATTTTTCGTATCCTGCGAGCTTCACCTTTTTGGTGCGCTCGCTCCACTCAGTCAACTGCGCCGGGTTTAGGTTTAACCGCCCGCGACCATCATGCGGTCTATCAGCAGGGAGCCGCATTGCTTGGAACCACGCGCAATCACGTCGTTACCGACGGCGGAAATGCCGAGCAACATATCTTTCAGGTTGCCTGCGATAGTAATTTCCTCCACGGCATGGCGGATTTCTCCATCCTCTACCCAGTAGCCCGCTGCGCCGCGTGAATAATCTCCTGTGACGGGGTTTACGCCTTGACCGAGCAATTCAGTTACCAACACGCCTTTATTCATTTTCTTGAGCAGGGCGGAGAATTCAAGCCCGGCGCCATTATCCAGAATAAGGTTGTGGTTACCCCCGGCATTTCCGGTCGTGCTCAGCCCAAGCTTGCGAGCGGAATAACTGCCGAGAAAATACCCCTGCACCACGCCATTCTCCACCACTTTGCGTTCACGCGTGGCGACACCCTCGCTATCGAACGACCCACTAGCCAACCCTTTTTTCAAGTGAGGCGCTTCCCGGATCTGAATATCGGGTGCAAATACCTGTTTGCCGATACTATCCAGTAAAAATGACGACTTGCGGTAAAGGCTGCCACCGCTCACGGCGCCGACAAAATGGCCCATCAGGCTGGCTGCTATCGGCGCTTCGAATAGAACAGGCACTTCACAGGTCGCAATTTTCCTGGCCCCCAGGCGTGCAACGCTGCGCATTCCCGTTTTTCTGCCAACGCTATCCGCATGCTCCAGATCAGCGGCATCGCGTGCGACGCTATACCAATAATCGCGCTGCATCGTATCATCCTGGCTTGCAATCACCGCGCAACTGATACTGTGACGAGAACCGGGATAGCCGCCCATGAATCCCAGGCTGTTGGCATACACAAACTGGGACTCGCTCAGCGAAACGCTCGCCCCTTCAGAATTGGTGATGCGCTTATCAACCGCGAACGCGGCCGCCTCACAGGTTTGGGCGAGCTGTATTGCCTGCTCCACCGGCAAATCCCACGGAAAATACAAATCAAGGTCAGGGAATTCTCGCGCCAGCAAGTCGCTATCGGCCAGCCCTGCGCAATCGTCGGCGGCCGTGTGTCCGGCAATCGACAGGGCTGCCGCGACCGTGTCGTTTATTGCCTGGGGCGCGAAATCCGAGGTGCTTGCATGGCCGCGCTTCTGGCCGATGTAAACCGTTACCGAAAGCCCCTTATCACGATTGTACTCTATGGTTTCGACCTCTCCGCGCCGGACGGTGACACTCTGGCCGAAACCATCCGATATGTCGGTCTCACAAGCGCTGGCGCCATTTTTTTTGGCATAATCCAGAACGTCCTGCGCAATTTTTTGAAGCACAGGGAAAGGATAGGAAAAACGCGGGGAAGGGCGGGTATTATCGTTCATGGCGATTTTAAGGGGAGGAACCTTATATTGATTAGCTGGCAAATAGCACCCGCAAGCTCGTCTTCGAGCCAAGCAGCAAATAGACTAGCCTGAGATTACATTAAACCTAAATCCGGCAGTTGACCGCTCATTTAATAGATCAGTGTCATGATTAATAACAATATTTCATATTATTTGGCGCTCACCTTCCGGGTGAGGCCGCTACGGGGCGAATTGCACAGTTTTTGCGGCACATGGCTGCGTTGCAACTTCTTGGAATGGAACGACCATTCCGCGTCGTTGCGCCTTGCCCTGCACCCCAAAAACCGTACACTTCACCCCGTCCAACTACCGGATTTAGGTTCAATGACGCTATGATAGCAGTTTCTTGAATTGGGAAGCACAGTGCAAAAAACCCCAACAAACGATTCCGGACCACTTCCGGTCAGCAAAACCCGGCGCAAACAGGAAATGCATGCGCTCCAGGACATGGGCGAACAACTGATACAGCTTGATCCCAAACGGCTGGCCGAACTTGACCTGCCGGAAACGCTGGCCGACGCCATACTCGAAGCCAAGCGGATACGCAAGCATGGAGCGCTTCGTCGGCAGATGCAATTTATCGGCAAGCTGATGCGTGACGTAGATGCGGCGCCAATACAGGAAAAACTTGACGCCTGGAACGGCCTGAGCTCGCAACATACGGCATGGCTGCATCTGCTGGAACGCTGGCGCGAGCGGCTGCTGGCGGATGAGCTGGCGCTGGGTGAGCTTGGGCAAAAATACCCTTCCGCAGACCTGCAGCAGTTGCGTTTGCTGACGCGCAACGCGGAAAAGGAAAGGCTTGCGAACAAGCCACCCAAAAGTTTTCGTATGCTATTTCATGAGCTGCAAAAAATTATTCCAGAAGGCTCGGAGTGGACCGACAACGAATGACCAACCACGGAACGCATACCTGAATAGCCGCCGCTTCCGCATGCCATGGAAAGCACGCGGGTTGGAAATAAATTTGAAATTTGAATAGTGAGCGGATGTGTCGCGAAGTATCAGCCGAACTGCGCCCCTGCTTGCAAAACCGGGGCTTGTTCAGTGTTTTTCACGAACTAAAACTTGACGCCCGTCCCCACGAGTTCCGATGAGACAATTTTGTAAGCAAACTCGGCCGGGTCAAGGCTGTCCCGCTCGTGGCCGCCAATCTCGGCCTGGGGATACATGAAAAACGGGAGATCTTTAAAAACGCTGTCTTTTGCCAGAGTGATATCTTTGCCATGATTAAATGCCACCCAGTTCATCTCCCATGCACCGAATAATTTATCGCGCAGTTCAACCACTCGGGGGTTGGTGATCAACAATGCCTCCTCCAGCGCCAGTTCGCGCACATCAGCGGGGTCCACTGGCACCCAGCCCAGGCCGGCGAGATAAAATTCCGCCCGGACATGCTGGGCAGTGGTGATATCATCGGATTGTCCCAAGGGCTTTGTGGGTCGCTGATTCATCTATGCGAATTCCGTAATGATCCCGCGCGGGAACGCCTGCTGCGCGCGCCAGTCCCACAAATAAAGCATTAAGGTCGGCGCATTTTCCGCCCATATTGCCGCTTTCCAGCATGAGCTTGATATCGCCCCGGCCACAGCCACGGGTTGCCGGATCGCGATAGGAATTGTCTACCACCCAGTTATAGACGGCGTGCGCTTTTTGCAGAGGCGTCTGGGCATTGGCGTCTTTGATGATTGACAGCGCAGTCTTGCGTACAATACCGTCTAGCGGTATGTTCTTTGTCGGCAGCAGGAAACGTTTCACATCCGCAGGGATGGCGCCCGTGCCTCGCTCGGAATAATGCTTCAGGTCGACAGAGCGATCAACCGTCTTCACAATGCTGCTCACCGAGACGATGCGTGGACCGGTACCCCGCCACTCAGCGTAAAACATGGGTGAAGATGTTCCGGGAACGGTCTCGAACTTGGCAACAGTCGGATTGCCGCTCCAGACGCTGCCTTGAGAAAACTGATGGGGTGTATCGTCGGTGTCGGGTAAGGGTACCCATAAACGCGCTTTTTTTCCGTCGGCGGGAAGATCGAACTTATAGGTCAGGCGATAAGTATGCCGCCGTGACGGGATAACCTGTTGAGCAAACACGGATGGGGCGACGGGAAATAATGCGGCGCTTACTCCCGCCAATTTGATAAAATCCCTGCGTTTCATATTTTCTCCTGCTATAGGGGTTTCGTCTTGAATTTTGTCTTGAAAATCGAAAGTGCGAATCTAATCCTACCCTCGCGTTAAGTCAACTAGTCAATTAATCAAATTTTGTCAAATTTTTTTCTCGCCTGATGACCACTATTCCTACCGATCTGCTTCCCGCGATTGAACTGGAAACCGGGGCCAGCCCAACTCATACTATCATATGGATGCATGGTCTCGGCGCGGATGGCAATGATTTTGTCCCGATCGTGGATGAGCTCGCGCTGCCTTCACAATACACATTCGTTTCGTGTTTCCACATGCCCCGATGCGCCCGGTGAGCATTAACCGCGGCATGGTGATGCGCGCATGGTACGACTACGACCTGATCGATACGAATGCAGGCCTTCACGAAAATATGACAAGCTTGCACGAGTCGCAACAGGCAGTCGAAGCGCTGCTCGCGCGCGAAAACCAGCGGGGAATAAAGCCGGAGAATATTGTTCTGGCCGGCTTTTCTCAAGGTGGAGCGCTAGCGCTGCACACCGGTTTGCGCTATCCGGAAAAACTTGCCGGCATCATGGCTTTATCATGTTATCTGCCTTGCCGCAAACTCTTGCAGCGGAAGCGCACCGGGCCAATTTCGCCAGCATCTGATTTTCATGGCGCACGGCGAAAGCGATAATGTCATACCGATGACACTGGCGGCCGCGTCAAGACGGCAACTGATCGAATTAGGCTATGCAGTGGAATGGCATGAGTATCGGATGGCGCACTCTGTTTGCAAAGAAGAGATAGCCGATATTGGCGAAATGGCTGAAGCGGATTCTAATCTGAATCCGCTCCGTGGCGTCCGATCACTGGAGTTCCGGAATAAAACGATGCAACGCGCGTAATCTTTACAACCTCACCTTTCCGACTGCACAAATTGCAGCCTTCACAAAACTTTTACACGTGCGTGACACTCTCTTCACGTAGACTATATTATGCTGTTTACGGGAACGCACCCGTAAACGTGTCTGCAGTTTAAACAGAAACCGGAGGAAACCCAAATGCATGCACCCACTCAACGTCTGGAAACCGATAAGCTGCCCGGCCAACTGCCGGGTTCGGTATTAGCAAAAGAAAACGGCGCTACACAACGAATTGCGCATGTCGATGACGATCCGGATATTCGCGATACTGTGAGGCGTATTCTCGATGCAAATGGATATGCAGTCGATAGCTATCAGACGATGAGCGATTTTATAGCTTCGCTACTAAAGAATCCGCGAATCCTCCTGATCTGGCGATCCTCGATGTAATGGTTGAATCGATGGACTCGGGGCTGGAAGCCTATGTGGAACTCCGAAAACATTTTCCCGAACTACACATGATATTCATGACCTCTCTCGGCGAGGAAATCCGTCCTTATTTCACGGGCATATCCGACGAATGGATTTTAATCGTGGAAAAACCTGTTGACGCCGATCAGTTTTTTATCGATTGTTCGTCATCGGCTGGATGCCGCTGCGTAATTTCGAATCTCCAGCAGATTCTTCCTGCAGAATTTAACATGGCGATTGCCGAATTTTCCTGGGATGCATCCAAAACTTCGCTCGCTTTCCCGCATGCCGGGTTAACGGGCTCGAAGCTGAGCGACGAAGTACTGATTGGTAACGCGCGGTGGTTTATCATTTTTCGATGGGGGGTCATCGCTGTTCTCCTCATTTTTCAAATATTTGCGCTCGTTGCTTCAGATACGCTGACCGAAATCGGCATCACTCACCAGCAGGGATGGCCTGTTGTCATAACAGCGCTGTTATGTATCGCAAATATCAGCTGCATCTATGCCCTGGATTTTCGCAAGCGGACAAAATATAACTCCCCCTCCATAAACATCTGGGCTCAAATCATCGTCGACCTTTTATGCTTGTCGGTCGTCGTGCATTACGTTGGCAGCATCGCGACCCCAGCGCCATTCTTTTATGTGCTGCACATCGCCTTATCGTGCATCTTTTTTTCGACGGTGGAGAGTCTGATCGTCACGGTTCTGGTTTGCGTCATGTACTCAATTGTTTTATTGTTTGAAAATCCGCTTCTTTTTCTGGCGCCTCAATCCGTACTGATAGACCCGGATGCATCTGGCATCAGCTCGCTTAAAATCAATACATTTTTATGGATGTTTACGCTTGACGTGCTCTTTGTCATTGTCTGGTATGTCGTTTCACGGCTGTCGATCGTCGTGCGTGTCCACGAGCGACACCTTATGGATGCCTACGAGCAGATCAGTCGGGCGCAAGTGGAGAAAGACCGGTATGCCGTCCTGATGACACATCAGCTTAAAGCGCCCGCTTGATGCGATTCGCAGCAAGATCAGTCTGATCAAAGGGAATTATTGCGGAGAAGCCTCGCCGGAAATAATGAATGTCATTATGAAGGTCGATGATCGAGCCGCCGGCATGGCAGGCCTGATTCTGGATGTGCTCAAGCTTGAACGGTTAAAAGCCGCAGCCCGCGATCCCGCAAATTTGACGTGGGTCAATATTGCTGGTGTCCTCCAGAAGTGTATCGATAAATTACAACCTATTGCCAATTCGCATCACATCGATATCAATCCGTCGATTGAAGATTTTATCGTGGAATGTGTCCCCAATCAGCTTGAAATACTCTTCGAGAATATCATTTCAAACGCAATCGCCTATTCATACGACGGACGCTCGGTGGAGATCGGGTCTTCTTTCGATAAGCACAGCTTATCCGCGACAGTAACGATTATCGACCATGGGATCGGCATCGGCGATAAAGATCTTCCGCATATCTTCGACGAGTATTTTTATACCCCGCAGGGCGGCGTTGCACAACCGAACATCAAGCGGAATAGGTTTATCAATAGTAAAAACCGTGGCGGAGAACAATAAACTAAACATCAGGGTTTCCAGCGAGCAGAATGTCGGAACCACCTTTTCTGTAGTCTTTCAAACGCGAAAAGCGCCCCCGCTATGGAAAAGAGCTTGCAGCAAACTGAGAGCCTTATTGCACGTCCGGCGAATTCACCTGTTGAATTGCCTGAGCCCGGAAAAATGAATCTCATCTCGCACCTATTCATTAGAAATAATTCCGGCACTACGTGATAAAGCCAGCGGTTGAACCCGGCGCATGACTTACACGAAAGCGATCGAAGTCCTTTCTCCTTGTTACGATACCTGCTCACTCAAGAATTTTTTCCTCATGATCTTGATCTGGCCCTCGCTGGGTTTTACTGTCGAGCCGTTTTTTCTGCGAACTGCGCGTCGGTTGGGTAGGTTTGCGATTCGGAGGTAATTCGGTTACGCGCCCGATGAGTTCGTATAAACGTCTCAGTGCTTCTTCGCGGTTTTTTTCCTGGCTGCGATATTGCTGCGCTTTGATAACGACCACACCCTCTCGGGTGATCCGCTGATCGTTCAGTTTCAATAAACGCTCTTTGTAAATGTCGGGCAGCGATGAGGCGGCAATGTCGAAGCGCAAATGGATCGCGCTGGAGACCTTGTTCACATTTTGCCCGCCCGAACCCTGCGCCCGAATCGCCTTTATCTCGATCTCGTTCTCGATCGCGCTTATGGCGACGGCTATTTTGCTGGGATTTTCCATCATTGTTCCTGGGCAGTGGTGTCGCGCGCTTCGATTTTCTACTAGCTATGCCCGGCATCATCGCCGTTTGACATGGATGGCGAACACTATCTATACGGAAAGCATGCATGCTTATTTTCACACATCATTGCCAATGAGGCCTAAACGGCCTTGGCGAGAAACCAAAATCCAGTGTTGCCTCCGTGTGGTTAAAACACAAATCGAGCATTCATCCTTGTTGCCATTTCCAGTGTCGTGCCCTGCTTATCGGATATCAGCGTCATGATATTTATCGCGCTGCGGAACATCCATGGCAGGCACGGTAAAAAAACGGGCAGGTTTTCCAAGCGAATCGAATATCTTCTCGACCATCTGGCGATAACTTAACGTCTCGCCACCACTCACGTTATATGCCCTGTTAAACGTGGCGGGCTGCTCAAGCGCCATAAGGCATGTCTCCGCAAGATCATCAGCATGGACAGGCTGGCGTAGCCCCGCACGCCTTTCCCAGCAGCGGAAAAAAACCGTAACGCTGAATAAAACCCGCAATACGCGTTATATTTTTGTCCCGAGCACAATCATAGACCAGCGTTGGACGAAATACCGTCCAGTCTGTTTCTGAAGCGACGCAAAGTCGCCCGATTGCCTCTTCCGCTTCAGCCAGGCGACCAGCAAGGTGCCGTTCCCCCGCATCAGCAGAGTCGGCCTTGCTAAACACACTGGTTGAACCAAAGCCGATCATCCGCTTGATCTGGTGCAGGGCCAAAACCGGCAACAGTGGTGGCAATAACCAGAGCGGCGCCAGATGAATGAGTGCTCGCGCGTCAATAGGTGGAAACTGCTCTGGACGACTGATATCCGACTCATGCCAAATCAACTGCTTGCCGGTTGTGGCCACGTTTTTTTCGCCATTGCGGCTAATGGCGTGAACCTCATAGCCGGCAGCCACGAGCCTGGGTAGCAGGAAGTGCCCGATTATGCTGGTCGCACCCGTGACAATAATTTTATGTGGAGAAGCAAGGTCAGGCATTGTCTTGTTAAACACCGGGCTCGGACATTAAATTTTTAAGGCGCTTGCACGGGAATCCGGCGTAACGCTATTCTCGTCCCAGACCCAGTAGCCGTCCAGCGCGTCGAGCGCTATAAATTGCCGTGATTGCCCCAAAGCGCAGCCATACGCCGAGCGCCACCAGCCACATCACGACGCCAGGATACTCATGCCGGAAAAACTTGCGATAGAACCGCATCATCCCCTTGTGCTTGTGCCATTCCACAAATATGGGACGGGAGCGGCTGCAGGTTCCCTTATAGTGCACAACCGGAGCATCCGGTACGAAAAGAATCCTCCAGCCTTTTTTCCGGAAGCGCATGCACCAATCCAGATCTTCACAATGGAGAAAATAACCCTCGTCCCAAGGACCGACATCTTCCATCGCCTTCTGGCGAACCAGCATGAGGGCGCCGGAAATAGCCTCCACCTCAAGCGGCCCACTCGGCAATGCTTGCTTGTGCAGATGAAAATCAAAAAACAGCCGCGGCCAATAGCGTTCAAAGCGGTACAAGCCAAAGGCACGAACAAACGAACGCCAGGGCGTAGGAATCGCGCGGCGGCCCCCAGCCTGCTCGGTGCCATCCTGGTTGATCAACAGTCCGCCGATCATTCCTGCAGAAGGATTCGTTTCCAGTACCTGAACCATGCGCGGCAATGAATCCCGCCTCAAAACACAATCTGGATTCAGGAATAAAAAATAAGGCGCAGTAGCCTGTGCGGCACCTATGTTACAGGCTGCGGCAAAACCGAGGTTCGCAGCGTTGCGAATGATCCTGAGTTTCGGTTCTTGAGGAAAACGTTGCGTGCACAGTTCAAGGCTGAAATCCGAAGAGGCATTGTCCACCACCAGCACTTCGCTTACCTGAGGCAATGCCGACTGGATGCACTCTGCCAGGATTTGCCCCGCATTGTAATTAACGATGATGACTGAGACAGGCAATGGATCCGGACGTGTATTTACCTCAACAACCATGTGGCTCTTCCCCAACCCTCAAAAGGACAGTTCTACATATACAAAATACGGTAAGCTATTGAATCTTAATTTATTATATGTATTATTAAGAATAATATTACGCTTTGTATGGATAGCTAATGGATATCCTAATTTGGAGGTTACTACGACCATGCACGTTAATCTATCCCCGGAAATGGAAGACTACATCAAGGGTAAAGTCGCCAGCGGCTTCTATGGCAATGCCACGGAGGTGATCCGCGACGTAATCCGGCGTTTGCAGATCGAAGAAAGCCGCGCAACAGCATGGAAGGCACGATCGCCAAAGGTGACGCGCAGAGCTTGATCGGGGCGAAGGCGCGCACCTATACGCCGGAACTCATGGAGCGCATGACGCAATCGGCTATTGCCACGATGCACAACGGCCAGCCAATTGATCACTCTGTCCTCCCATAAATTGCACCCCAACTTTCCCCAGAGGCGCAACTCACCTACATTGCGATCAATCATTATCCAGAGGCCCAATTTGCGCGCGGCCTCGATGGGCCGTTTCGGCCGGCGGCAGTCCGAGGCCGATGTCGAGGTCACGCTCAGCAGTGGGCGCTGGAGGTCAGCAACGTCAATTTAGTGAGGGTCCTGGTCGGCATGACCTCGCTTCGATGCCAATTTGAAATGCACATGAAGATGCTCAAGAATGCCGAGGGTAATGCTCGACGCGCCAGTGTCCTTCTGTCGGTAAACGGCTGACAAGTAGGTCGGGCTCCGCCCGACGATCAGAAACGATGTCGGGCGGAGCCCGACCTACCTTGTGCAATCCGCATAGTCGTAATCCTTGCGATCATTCACTGTAACCCTTGCATCATTCACTATGTGAGATCGGGCTCCGATCGTCACGTGAGTGGATATCAGATTCAGCCGGCCATCTACCTGGACGCCTTCAAAGACCGATCAGAATTCCGGCGCCAATGATCGCCAGGACAAGCGCAGAAATCATCATGTAGGCGTAGTCACGCTCGCGCAGGAAGATGGCCAGCATCAGCGCCACGCGCGCAACCGGCAAAAGAATGAACAGCGCCACACCGGCTTTCACGATGTCGTAGCCGCTGAGGCCGAAGCCAAGCGAATCCTCGAGTTGCGGTAGAGCGCCCAAGGCCATCCCGGCAGCAATGACGGCCGAGGCAAGCCACGTGCCGTACCAGAGCAGCGCGGCGATGATCTGTTCGTGGCGCTCGTAATTGTCAGTCATGGGCTTCATGCCGGACCTCCGGGGATATGCACGCCCAAGGCGCTCAGGAACATTTGGACAGCGAGCAGCGCAAGGACAATGACAAAGAAGATGCGCAGCTTGTCGGCGGGAAGCTCCATCAGGAGGCGCGCTCCGACGAGTGCCCCGACCACCGATCCCAGCGCGACGGGGCCAGCAATGCCGATGTCGATGTCTCCCCGCACGAAGTAGGCTCCGGCGCTCGCGGCAGCCGTCACGCCGATCATGAAATTGGATGTGGCGGACGAAACCTTGATAGGCAGTCGCAAGGCGGTGTCCATCGCCGGGATTTTGAGCACGCCAGAGCCGATGCCGAGCAGCGCCGAGATCAGGCCCGCGCCGTACATCAGGGATAGGCCGAGCGGCACGCGGCCTACCTGATAAGACACGTGCCGACCTAGCACATGGTCGGGAAAGCTCGAATGCAGGCGCAGTACCGTGGCCCAGCTTCCGGCATCGGGCGCGCTTGCATCGATCGCTTCACGGCGTCGCGCAAGCATCTGCTTTGCAGAGACGGCCAAAATGAAGGCGAACAGGCCATAGAGGAAGGAAGTCGAGACGATGCCGATCAGGAACACGCCAGTGAGCGCTCCGAGCGTGGTGGCCGTCTCCAGAACGATAGCGAGCCGGATATTGGTTAACCGACCTTTCAAGAACGGCGCTGCGCTACCGCATGAACAGGCGATGACCGATACGATGCTCGCACCGATCGCCACGTGAATGTCTACGCCAAACAGCAGCGTGAGAATCGGCACGATGAAGATGCCGCTTGCCATGCCGAGCACGCCGCCAAGCGCGCTCGCGCCGAAGGCGGCCACGAATAGCCAAAGAATGGTTGATGTTTCCATTGGAGCGACTTCCGGGTTACGTCCGCGTGCGCGGACGCCGGGACAGTCGAGTAGCAAACCTGATCAGTTTGCCACGGTAATAAAACTTTTCGTAATCAACCGGCCGCTGCCCCTCGCTGCAGGAGATGCGTTAGATGAGGGAAATCGGGCTTCCGACCTCGACCCCCAGGGTCTGCGCGACGTGTTCGTCTGCCGTGATAGCTTCGAGTTGGTATTGGGAAAACAGCCAGAATCCCCAGGTGCGGTTTGCGTAGGTCAGCCGCAACAACCAATCCGAAATCCGGGTATTGTCATCTGACAGCCTCGCGCGATACCGATAACAGGTCTGCGAGATCTGCAACACTTGTCGTTCCCCGGATCTGATTGTTCGGTAAGCAGCGTTTCGAATAATTTCCGCCATTTCCAGCGCCGACCCCGGGTCTACCACGACGCGAAACAAGCCAGATCGATCCCAACGTTACAATTCAGCAGGGGAAAACGCCGGTTGAGTTAAAGTTACCTGATGCCTAAGGGGGACGCTCACTTGCCGAAAAAACGCCTGCTTATCTGTAGACCAGTACTTAAAGTCCAAAGATTTTGCTCCTTCATGCAGCTCCACCGTCAACACCTGACCTTCCGGATTCATTCCCAGTGATGGTACAAGCAGAAAATGAGTAGTAGCTTGCGTTGAATGTACAACATCCGTGCGCGCATTCGGGTGGGTGTGCCCCGAAACCCAGGCTGAAATTTGGTACTTGAAGATGAGCTCAGTTAGTCGTTTCCTCGTACTCTCGTCAAAATCTATAGTGTCGTTGGGATCATGCAAGTTGCCCAAAGACTTTCCACTATTGGGCATCTCATGGGTTGCAACGATGATGTTATAAGTCCGGTGATGCTTAGCCAGCTGCTCTTCGAACCAATGGAAGTCATCTTCGGAGATCCCGCGCGTCTTTAGAGTTCCGTGGATCGAAACTGAAGAAATTATTCATCGACAAAAGCAGAAAACATGTATTACCAACGAAGAAAATGTTATTTGTGCTTCGTGTTTCAGTGCCCGCAAACGTCGATAAGAAACTGGCTATACCGCGCGCCTCCGTGAAGCCCTGACGTACGGCGGTGGAAGATTTAGCAAATGAAGCTGGAAGCGGTTCTACTAGCTTGATAAAGTTTCGTCTGGCGTCCACATCCTTTACAACCCCTATATGCGACCTATTTGAGGTGTCTCGATCGGGCGTTTCTATAAGAAGAATTTGTTGCCCCTCCACGAATTGCTTGGCGTCTTTAACAAACAGTCTGGTATCCCCCTTCCTTTCGCGGAGGTTCTAAGAAAACTTTCGACTTCAGGCATGAAGGCCAAAAATTTCCCTTGGATCTCCGGGTAGTTGTAATATATATAATCATGATTGCCCATCAATGCGTACTGTTTCACGGATGCATGATTGCGAATAATCCAATTTATCCATGATTTCGCTATACCCCATTCGGAAGGTAGGAAATCAATCATGTCGCCCAGCCAAAGCAGATGCGTTGGTCGCACGCTCTCATGCCCAAAGACCTGCTTTATGCGCTCAAAAGAATTAATGTTCCATTGAAGGTCCCTATCCTTGGCATCATCTACGGCATGAGTATCGGAAATGAAGACGATACGTGCAGTCGCCTCGTTTGAGCGAAATTCAATATCGGGGTTACCTAGGGCAGTTGATGCCGTGATACCCAAAGCAGCTAATGCCGCAACTGCCACTATCGCTACTTTAGCTCTACTTATCATCACAACACTTCGAACTAGAAGACGACACAGTAGACCCCTCGTTTTCCAAGACCAATCGGTACTCCCGGCATTTTTAGCTGCACTCAGAAGTAGTGTTTACCTAATTTTTGAAATTGACAAACATAGCGCCAGAATACACAGGTAATATTTTGCAAGGTTTAAACGCTCAGAATTGATGATCAACGCTCGGCCAAACGAGCTTGGGAGAAGCCAGAACAGCTCAGCCGTGTCAGAAGGCAAAAATACCCGCTTGATTAAACCGGCTCTCCCATGAATTTTCCTTTCTGAACCGTGCGGTATTATCCGGGCTCGTGTGATGGGCCAACGCCTGGTTGACGATGTCAGTCATATTTGAATCGCGGTCGATAAGATACACGCCTTGATCCTCACCTCTGGAGGCCATTTCTCCAAAAGCCGAGCTCAACACGGGCAGCCCCAAGGCCCGGTATTCGTAGAATTTGATTGGATCGACAGAAGCGGTGAGCGTATCTTTTTTGAACGGGATCAAGCCAACATCGAACTGACGCATTGCCCGCAGCGCCTCTGGATGGGGAAGTGCCGGTTCCGGACGCACATTATCAGGCAGCGGTATTGGCGATCGGACATACATGGGGCCGATGAGCCGCAATATTGTCTCGGGATGCGAGTTTGCCAGGGCGACAACAAGCTCCCAGTCGAACCAGTGCCCAATGGTGCCGAGGTAGCCAATTACCAATGGCTGCTCATCGTTCAGCGGCCGCACTGGCGGTACTTCAGGCATTCTTTCCGCCGCACAAGCGTTCAGAACGAGGCGGACATCCCGCGCCAGATACGCCAGTCGATCCCGCAATGCGGACGATGATGTCAGTACCCTGGATACCCGGCCTGCCATCTTGCGCTCCCGCTTTGCCATTGCATGACGTGACCAGCCTTTATAGAAAGCCGGATAATCATCCATCGCATCATAAAAAGACGAGATGAAGCCTCCCTTTGAGAGCAATCGCAACGCCAGCGCTGTGGGCTTGCCGATACCGAGTACGGTCGAGCTGTCCGCAAACCGGTCAACCGCCAATTCAACATCTCCCCAGAGCAGGCAATTAACCACTTCTGAAAATGGCAGTGGCTCTATCGGTAATGCTTTTGGTTTTACGACCGTCAGCCAGGCCGGAATGCCCCGCGCCATATCGCCGCATTTGGGGCGCCGAACCAGCACATCGGACAAGGCCGGGAATCGGCCCGGGTATGGATCGATCCACAAAACCTCGCTTCCAGCGAGCGAATGAAAATATCTGACGAGCTCGTGCGGCCGCTGGGAAAAACTACTCCACGGAACCGGGGAAAGATAAATCAGCCGCATGTCACGAAATAGTCACGCAACACCGCTGCGATACGGCCGGCTGCCTTGCCATCCCCATAAGGCGAGACGCCGCGAGCCATTTTTTTATAAGCCATCTCGTCATCCAGCAAATGTTGCGTTACAGCCGTGATTTCTTCGAAATCCGGGCCCACCAACCGCACCACGCCCTCCTGGACAGCTTCGGGTCGTTCCGTCTCGCGGCGCAGCACTAGTACTGGCTTACCCAAAGCAGGGGCTTCTTCCTGTATCCCCCCTGAATCACTCAGAATCAGGTAGGCGCGTTTCATGGCTGCGACGAACGACAAATAGTCCAGTGGTTCGCAAAGCGTAATCCTTGGATGATTACCTAAAACTTCAGAAGCTATATTATATACATTTGGGTTTGGATGCACCGGGTACAACACCTGCACGTCCTCATTGCGCTCCACCAGTGCCAGAATGGCGCGGCAAATTTCCCTGAAAGGTTCGCCAAAATTTTCCCGTCGATGTGCCGTCACCAGAATCAGGCGGCGAGTGGGATCGAGCACGAAGGGAAGGGAACCATCACGTTCAGCCACGCTCAACAGCGCATCGATCACCGTGTTGCCGGTTACGAATATGTCTTTGTCTGCGATACTTTCTTTTAGCAGGTTCTGCCTGGCACTTTCCGTAGGTGCAAAATGCCACTTCGTCAACCTTCCTGTCACCACGCGATTCATCTCCTCAGGAAATGGATTCGCCATGTTACCCGTACGCAAGCCCGCTTCAACATGTCCAAACGGGATCTTGTGATAGAAACAGGCGAGAGCAACGGTCATTACCGTGGTTGTATCGCCTTGGGCAAGCACAGCATCAGGCTTTTCGGCTAGAAGCACATTGTCGAGATTGAGCAACAGGCGTGCAGTGAGAGTTGTCAATGCCTGATTAGGGCGCATGATATCAAGGTCGATGTCGGGCTTGATATCAAAAATGCGCAAGACCTGATCCAGGAGATTTCGGTGCTGAGCGGTTGCCAGAACTCTGCATTCGATATCGGGATATTTTTTTAGCGCCAGAATGATCGGGGCCATTTTGATGGCTTCGGGGCGGGTACCTACAGCGCAAAGAATTTTGTAGGTCATTTTTTATCTTCTTGGAATTACAAGATCCCGCGATTTGACGACAATCAGCCGTGGACTGCGCCAGCCGTTTTCTCTTGCCCAATAAGCGCCTCCATCGGCTTGTTAAAACTTTCTTTTTTTTCACGATTCCTTTTACCTTGCATGCCTTGAATGCTGCCCAGTACGCACGGTAGAGCAGGCCGCGTGTTTCTTCATCCAAACCCAAGCCGGTCGCGAGCTTCAGATTGGCCATTGAGTCAAGATGGCGGGCTGATCTAATGATGGCTTCAAAGTGGCCACCGATCACCGCCCAATTTTGTTCAGAGTCGGTCGTTCCCGCCCACTGTTGAATTTCAGGTTCAGGATGGAGTTGACTACAAACATAGCTTGATGCCCCCTGGCGCTCAAGACGATGACAGAAAGCATCGAAATCAATCTTCCTTATTGTGTAGGATATGGCGTCCTTGTTGTAAATAACCTGCAATCCCAGCCTGGAAAGCCGGTAACCCAACTCAATATCCTCAGCGCCGAATCGGAAAACCGGGTTGAACACGCCGAACTCCAGTAACAGTGAGCGTTTACAGGAAGAACGCCCACCCCAGAAATAAGTGTAATCCAAAGCATCACCATGCTTCAGCGACGGATAAGAAAATAAGAAGCAACCGATCTCCGTAACGAAATGCATGAGGGGGTCTTCGCTGATGTCCGGGCTAAGCCCGGTATATCCAAGTACCGCGAAGTGCTCTGCAGGAAATTCAGCGTGTGTTTTGACATGTTCTTCCAACAAGGTTTCCGTTGCAATATCATCATCGTCCAGAAAAAGCACCACATCACCCCGGCAGGCAAACAAACCATGATTTTTGGCGCTGGCTAACCCGGCGTTGCGTTGATAAACATAGCGAAGAGGGAGTTTTGCAGCATAAAACGCCGCCACCACCTCAGTATCGTCGACAGACCCATCATTTATTATTACAACCTCGAAATCATGCGCAGGCAGCGTCTGTCTGCAGAGGCTATCCTAGCACCTTATCCAGTAAGGCGGCCCGGTTGTACGTGCAAATTACTACGCTCAGCATTGATTGACCAAAGCATGGCAGGCGAACAGCGGCTTATCCGACATAAGATTCCAATATAAAAAAGGCGTCTTTTTTTGACAGATGCGGTCGTTCGGCAAGGTACTTGCTCATGTGCTTCGCGCTAGCCCCATGGTCGTAATACGCTACAGGTTTACGAAAGTTATGAGCGACCGGTACAGCATCGACTATGCCCATTCTAAGGCCGTGTTTTTCTGCCAGGACCGGCCATACAAAATCATTACCCCAACCCATCGGGCTGGCCTCGTCAAATGGCAAAAAATAATCAAATGCGCTCCGATGTAGCGAAAATAGAGGCCGATTTCAACGAAATGCGTCCTTCGAGCATCAATGCCGTCAAGCTGCTCAACGAACCAATGATCTATATAGCTATCATGCGTCCGTGCGGGTTGGGCCAAGGCGAGGTCATAGCGGGAGACCATGGCGAGGTAGCGATCCACAAAACCAGCCGGCAACTGGATGTCATCATCGCTCACGATAACGTACTCAAAGTCGTATAAATCAATTTTCTCGAGTAGCTGATTTAACAGTAAAAATTTTGGCGAAAACGTATCGGTAACTTGCACGGTGAATGGCGCCATATCCGAATCTGGCTGACTCTTGCCTAGCGAGAACCATCGTTGCTCTACGTCCCAATTGCTGCTTAAAGCAAGTTCCTGAGTAATACGGGGCGCAAGATTCTCTTTATCTGCAAGATATATTCCGACTACCAATACTCGACGCGCCGTCCGTCTTCTGTGAATCCACTACACATACGGCGCCTGCTGCTGTAGAGCTTGTTGAGCAGTCTGGAATCACGGTGTTGTCTATCATGACACTATCCCGGTTCGACTCATTTCGCGTTTTGGGAAAGATTTCGGATCATCCGCTTTCGGGCCGCCGCAAGTGAATAATTTGTGTCCAAGTGCGTAAGTGCTGCGGTAGAAAGTCGGCGCCACAGCGTTTCATCATTATAAAGTCGAACCACCAGGTCGGCAAAATCGTCAGGATCATCCGCAATTAAAAGATGCTTTTCATGCCGAAGGCCCATTCCCTCTGCTCCGATCCGCGTGGCGACGATGGGCAGTCCATATGATATGCTGTGACCAACTTTGCCTTTCATCCCTGCGCCAAAACGCAATGGCGCTACAAATATGCGGCAAGATTCAAAGTAGGGAGCGATATCCGGCACAAACCCGAGAGGCGCCACATTGGCCGAGCGTAGCGATTCCACCGAGGGGGCATATTGCTTCCGATTATATAAAAGACCATGTCGGGAATCTTTTCCCTGATTCGCGGAAGAATATTCTTGGCGAAAAATATCACTGCGTCTTCATTGGGTTTGTGCCAGAAGCCGCCAATGAAGAGTAAGCCCCTGCGTTGCGCGAAAGGCGTTTTGGGAAAAAAAATCTCATGTATGTTCGGCAGGACAGTAACTTTAGCGTCGGGTTGTTCAGCGAGTAAGTGATCTTTTTCATCATCAGTAATCGCGAGCACTAGATCCGCACAAGCACAATTGAAGAGTTCGATGCGCCGAAAGCTCGCGATGACATCAACCAAGGCGCGATCGCCCGAAATTAGCATTTCGCGCTCAAATCGTACCCAATGAAGGTCAACAGTGTCATATATGACCTTGGAATATAGCGCGTATGCGCGGACATAAGGCAAGTACTGAAAAGCAATCTCTGGCCGAGATAGCAGTACAAAATGATATCTGCCCCCCACGGTTGCCAGATGACTATGAGCTGCGCCAGATCCATAAAGAATGTCGATACCCTGTTTTTCCAGAGCCTCCCTATAATCGGGCAATTGTTCCTCGGAATCGGAGACAAAAGTAATACGAAACCCCATCTCAACCAGCAAGCGAAGAATTGCATACATGCGTACAGAACCGGAATCCCGATCGGGTGTGGGTATTCGTAAATCGATCACTAATACCCAAGGGTCGGTTGGATCAAATTGTTTTGCGCTCGCCGCCACCAGAGGGAGTGCATCCCGATTTTTGTCAAGCTGGAAGACGTCTTTGTGATTTACTTTCCAGGCGCCAGGCCGGGACAGGTAAATTTCCTTGAGCCGTTGTTTAATATGCCAAGGCAATGGCAGGCTCTTATACGTTTGGCGCAACAGCTTGTTGAACCAGAGGGAGCGGGTGAATCCCATCAAGTTCCATTCTTTCATCAAGATGATTAATTAGCTTCGCCTCGGTAAAGTGATCATCACGTTTTATTATGAGTTCCTATAGATTCGTTCTACAGAATGCCGAGTTGTATTGTGCCAATCGCACAGAATCCGCTAATGTAACTGCTGTAATTTTTGGACGTTGCTAAAACGAGCAAAATACAATATATAACAAAGCTATTGGTTCCTTACGCCCTTGATGAGATTGATAATACGAACGATGTATTTCTCTGGCGCAGAATAAATGAAAGGGAGTATGTATACAGAAGCTGGAGGTCTGCAATCTGTGTGCCGGGTTCGATGGATAAATAAAGCAGACGCCATAAAGATTTAGTAGCTTCCTTATCTAAGAATCCAACCTGTATGCCAACCTGTAGCGGTAATTAGTCGAAGCGAGTATGAGTTAGCAAAAAAAATTCCGAGAAATCAATATCCGCAAACTCAGAGGCTATTGCAGCATACGTACACCGGCGATCTGATTGACTTCGATTCGATCTTCCCGCTTTTTTGAGTAGTTATTCATTTGGATGAAAGCACAATATCGATAAAACTGTCGAGAGATTGGGTGCGGGGACCCGAATAAAGTTCTTCATTAAACGATTTCTTTCCTTTCGGCATACTTAATGCTTCTTCGATTAGTTCCAAAAGACTCTCTCGAACAGGGTCATACGGTAGTATATTTTCCGAGATTCGTTTCAGTAAATTTGCATCTCTGTTTTCGAACACGTTCGTTACAGTAGGTATTCCAGATGCTGCGGCTTGAAACGCTATAACGCCAGGATGGGCAGAATAGATCATCGAGACGACCACGTCACATGAAGAAATTAACTGAATATAATCTTCCTTAGGCAATTTATTAATAACATAGATTTGCGTTCCATTTATCTTATATGAGTAGCAAGTTTCGACTGATCCGACCATGAATATTTCATATCCGCTATGTTTCTCGCAGAAACTTCGAGCGGCTTCCATAATGATTTGTGGAAGATTTCTTCGATGAAAAGACTCTGGACGGAAATAGAAAAATAGACGCTTTGTCTTTTCTCTCGACACATCAAAAGATTCAATTTTAGGGCTAGTTATGAAAATTCTCTGATGACGTAGCAATTGTTTGTCAATGAAGAAACTCTTGAGAAGTACTGTGGATACAATAATATTATGTGAAGAGGCTATCGCTTTCTCAGCTTCTACATATTCTGCTCCAAATGGATAAAATCCGGACTCAAAATCCTGGCAATAGTAAATTGTTCTGTTCGGATTCTCGCAAATTTGCAGTGCTTTAATGAAAAGCTGGTTATTGAAGGCAACTATAAGATCTGGCTGATATTTGAGTCGACCCAGTTCTCTTTCTTGGATTACCTCGATCTGATCTGAGTAGCGTTTTGCGAGATGAGAATTGAATTCTTCACTTTCAACAGAAAGGACAATCTTAGAGAACTTCCCAAAAAGTGGAGTGAAATCTTGAAAAAATGCCGTATAGCCAGCAAAAAAAAGATCATCTTGTAAGTGTGAAAAAAAAATTAATAAAAAGGGCTCGGGACTTCGTGGTGAACGGCTTAGATTGACGTTGGGTTTGGGTAATGGGTGAATATGAGTGGGCGCGAAAAATCCATCGGGAAAACTCGGCGAGATGGAAAATCTCCGCTTCAACTGCTTGTCACTCCAAATTCGTCCTTCGTCTTGACCTCTTAAACAGTAATGTGTGAAACCGCAGGAAAAAACACCGTTTGCTACGAGCGCCGCTATGTCTCGATTGGTATTAAGGTAAAAATCATCATCAAAATCGATTAAGCTCTCTTTTTTTTCAATATGTAACTTGAGCTCATGCTGGAATCGCGAAAAATCCATCATTTTGTAGTTAGATTTCTCGTAAACAAGCAGATCCGTGTTCCTTTTCGTATTGATTGAGCTGTAATGTGGCTTTATAAATAAAGAATTAAGGAGTTTCGGCTTCTTGGATTGGAGCAGCTCGTATTGGGCGTCTCTGATAAAAATTGATAATTCGTCCTGATTTTGAACTTCTTTCACCCGCCGTACTTGCTCCATTAATAATGGCCGACCTATTTTTATCCAACGATAGCCAGCATGTTCACACACAAAAAAATATAACCGTTCTATTATGTGGCCAAAAGTTCCATCTTCTTGGTCAGCCTCAATTGGAAATTCGTCTAGGGAAAGATCGCAGTCCAGTAAAGGCTTTAGCGCAGCTGATCTCGCCCAGAACATTGAACCAGATGGAAAATCCAGCCGTCCGTCCAGAGATATCTTTATATCTAATTTCTGAGCAAATTTTTCCGCGTTCTTGAAGTTCCAGCCCCATCCGATGGAATGTCGTACTGGCTCGAAGTGTTGCGGAGCAATCATTCCGAGCTTGCGATCACTTCTGAACGACTCAAAAATGCTTTCTACGATTTCTTCGGAACCAAGAAGTGTATCTAATAGATAAGATCGCCATCCGCTCAGGTACTTATATTGTGGCGATTTTTTCGTATGTATGTGGAGAATGAATTCATATCGATCATATACATCGCGACAGGTAATCAATTTCGGCGCTATATCCCTACCTCGGTTTGGAGCAATTCGAACCTCTACTTTTCCACGGTTCCATCGTGAAAAGCGATTTTCAATTTTCGTTTTTTTTTCTAGCGAATCAGTCGTGATAAATATATCGAAAGGAAACACGATATTCATAAGGTAACGCTGAAATTCATCGACCATATCGTCATAATACATATGACATATTACAGCTACGCTAGGCACGATCTTCCACTTCTCTACAGGATAACCTAGAGGAACGATCAGGCAATAATCATCGGCAGGTGGAGCAAAGTGTGGTATCTCAGCATGAGATATACCACGTCCTTTCCATGTAGATAGCCTGTTGCCTAACTGAGACGTACTTACGCGCCAGATCAGCTTGGCAGTGTGTCTACCAAATTTTCTCAGTTTGGGTCGACCAACCAGCGCTTTGCGCAAGGGAAATGTCATCATCCAGAACGTACTATTCTCAATGGCCGCAATTCGGGCATTGGCACCAAGATGCGCTTGTTTGAGGTTTGATATCTGATTATTTCGTTCAGTCAGCGCTTGGTCAAGATTGGCGATTTGGCTATCACGTTCAGTCAGCGCCAGCTCGAGACTGGCAACGCGCCCGTCGCTCCCAGTAACCCGTTTATCATAACTAATCACGGAATAAGTTGGCAACGGTTGTTCCAGCCACAGATTAAGGGACTCTTGAGCTGCGTGCCCAGCGACCTGTAGGTTGATGGCAGACTCTAGCTCGACGAACCGTCGAAAATCTTGGTCTGCCAGTGGAAACCCTGCGGCATCCAGAGCTGATCTGATAAAGTCGCGTCGTGAAAGAGTCTGGTTTGTCGAATTTCTCCCAAAGCGAACAGCGGATCCTATTATTGGAAGTAGCGAACGAAACAGGAGCCACCCAAGTTCAATTTCATTGTCCACTGACCATTCGGCATCAATGGGGACAGGCTGCTCCATATAGTTGACAATGATATTCTGGGGAATCATGTCAAAAAAATTGCCAGGTAACTTATCAGTTAGTTCTGATATCTTAAGCGAGCTGTTCTGTTGTTCAGCTATCAGGGATAGGAAATTAACGTAGCGTTGAATGAATGTTCCTACCTCTTTAATTGACCAACCATCTCGAGTTATGATTTTCACGAGCTCCATGGATAGGGATATCCCTTCTGCATACACCGCTTTATCTGGGCATCTGAATTTGATAATTGGCGCTATCCCGCCGCTATAATGAACATCGCTTAACATACGATAATTCACCTCTATCATATTTTCAGCATTTGTAAATGCCGTTTCTTTACAATATTGTGGAGCTCTATCAGTACTGTAGTGATACCCTAGGATTCCTGGCTTAACGATTTGTTGCTGCAACGGCGATGCCGCGATCAAGAAAGAATTAGCCATATCCAAAGCTAATCCGTTCTTAAATATTTCGGCCAGGTCAGCTCCAGCGAAAAATTCGTGCTCGACGGGAGTTGGGGGTCGCGCCTTACGCTCTGCCATGCCAACGCAGCGCCATCAAAGCGTTGGCTCGAAAGACCTTCTGTAGTCAAAATCGATGCGGGCAGCTTGTAATCCGGAAACGGAGCCAGGAATCGGCAACGGCGAAGCCTGCTTTTTCCAGTAAACCAGCAAGTACTGCCCGACCAAAAGTTTGTGGCTGATCTCAGCGTAGCGACCCTCAATGCCATACATGGATTGGCCAAGGTGATCTTCCGGCGCCCCGGCAAAGTATTTCAGCCCTAACTGGTTTTCAATTGCGATAATTAATTTACCCTCAGGTTTAAGCAGAGTCGAACGCGCTGGAGCATGGCAAATGCTGCATTTTCGCTCGCCGTAAAGAGGTTGCGTACTCAAGGACTCCGATGAGGGTAATTACGTCAAATCGACAGTCAC
>CAWKMH010000066.1:0-15082 GCA_963850515.1 uncultured beta proteobacterium | reverse complement strand
CTGGAGCGGCCGTGGTGGTGGTTGGCGATGCGCTACAACTTCCGTCCGCTGCAACGACATGCGCCGGCGCGGCTCTCTGCTTTGGCCTGCGCCTGACGGCTATCCGACACGGCTGGCATCTGCCGATCGCCGGCCCGCCCGGACATCCGGGCGCGAAAATCGACGCTGCGGAAAATCGGAAGGATCGTTAGTGCTTCAGTTGTAGGCAGCACCACCGCCGCAAGTGCGCGCTTCCCGCGAAGTACCACCACGAAAGTTTTATTAGATGCCATTTCGTTCGCCCAGCGCTATCGTTCCAGCCATCGAGAGCAGTTACCGGTCCACGAAAGTGGCATCACCGAGCTGTCTCTGGAATGGATGCCCGACAAATGGCGCATTGATATTTGGGAAACGCCAGGCCGAGGGCTAATCGAATTTTCATCGTAAATACTTCGAACTGGCTGTCTTTTCGACAGTGATGGACGAGTTAAAGTCGGGCGACTTGTACGTGGAGCACAGTGGCGAGTACGACGACTATCGCAATCATCTGGTGAGTTGGGAAGAGTATGAGGAAGAGATTCAGGGATACGGGGAGCCAACTCCGCCGTTCCCCCTCCCCCATCGTTACTTGGCTGAAGGTGCTGACCAGTATTTGGACATTCCGGCAGCAAACAGAAACATCCACATGACCAGAACAAACGGGAATGTGAGCGTCGGCAAACCTATCGGCGTGAGAAAACTGGCCAGCCCAGCCTGGCACACCACCGTCAGTATGCCCGCCAATATCGCCAATGCGGCACTTCTGCCGCTAGGTTTAAGAAAAACCCAGCCGATCGCCATCATGGTCAAAACTGGATTGAATGCATACAATCCCATCTCGATCGCATTCTGGTTTGCTCCGAAAAGCATGGGTATGATCAAACCCACCACTGCCCCACCCACCGCCATCAGCGCTCCCCGCAATGAAACTATTGCGATGCCGACCAAAAACAGAATACCGACAATAACGCTGTCCGCAAACATGACCTCGCCCACGCCTTTTGCGAGTGCGATGAACCATTTTTCGGCGGAAGCGTCCCGACCCCGTCACGATGGTGGGAATACCGGGCGAAGGTAAAATCGGCCCCCGCGTAAAACTGTCAAACGCATATACCGCGACCAGAAACATCCAGCAGGTCAGAACAAACGGCGAGGTCGAGGCTGGAACGTTATAGGGGTGAAGAATTCTCATGAGCGCAGCCAGCACGACGCTTGATAATATCGAGGCAAGTACGACATACAGCCAGAGCTGCGGAGAATGCTCCAGGAATAGAAAAAGGCATGGGCCTACCAGTGTCCCGTTGAATCCGTATAGTCCCGCGTCGATATCCTCCTCGGAGAAGCCGAGAACGTAAGCCGTCACGGTACTGCTTATCACGCCGACGGTAGCCGCAGCCCCCGCGGCCACGCCGCCGATAAAAAGTGCCAGCAGAAAAATAAATCCTGTCACTGCGTTACAACAAAAAAATACTTGCCCGACACCTCTCAGAATTATGCGCAGCGGCCGGGGAAGCGCCGCATCTATTCTGAATGACCAATCCATTGTTCACCTCCAGATTTTTGAAACCCTTGCAAAACTCTGGATGAAAGGTGTAGTAGCGCGCATTTTTTTGCGTTGCGGTTGCATGGAAAGCACGGCCATCTATTGATAATTCTGATCGATGCTCGCCTAGTAAAGGAAATAAGCGCAATTCGTCAGCTAATCGCTGCGAACCGACTTTCGAGACTTCATTTCTTCCAGCAATCCCTGTTTACGATGAAATCGATGACTTCTGGACCCCTTCTCCGGTACGCAAATTGGTAAAGACAAACGGCCGTCTCCCGCGCATTTTCTTTGCATCGCGCGCCATTACTCCGAGATCTCGCGCCGACATAAGGCGCAAGATCGATCTTGTTGATAACGAGCAAGGCAGAACGTGTAATACCAGGTCCGCCCTTACGCGGTATTTTTTCGCCGGCGGCAACGTCGATCACATAGATCGTGAGATCGGAAAGCTCCGGACTGAAAGTCGAGGCAAGATTGTCACCTCCGGACTCGACCAGGATAAGATCGAGGTCAGGAAAGTCGGCAGTCATGCGCGCTATGGCCTCCAGGTTGATCGAAGCATCCTCTCTTATCGCTGTGTGGGGCAACCGCCGGTTTCGACACCCATCAAACGCTCGGCGGGCAGCGCATCGGCACGCAACAGAATCTCCATATCTTCTTTGGTATAGATATCATTGGTGATGACGGCCATTTCATAGCGATCACGCATTCTCTTGCTAAGCGCTTCGCATAAGGCCGTTTTTCCCGAACCAACGGGGCCGCCTATACCGACGCGAAGGGGATTTGATGATTTTGTCATTTTTGTTTCCAGTAAATGATTCAGGACCGGTAGATCCGGCTGTATTGAACTTCATGCTGCATGGATAATAAGGACAAACCCGGGCGACCAGTTGGATAATTCGTTGTCCGCCAGGTCGCTGCGCGTGATTCGACGCGTCTTCCAGAACGGGATGCAGGGAAAGCAGAAGGCGCTGCCCGGAAACCTGCCCAAGCGGAACAGACTTCACGCACGCCAGCACCTGATTCTCCGACCATGGAAAACAACATTCCAAGCAAGGCAGCTTCATGCGGTACCGCCAGTGCCTCCGCTGCACAGGCAAATGCGGTAGGCAGAGGATCTCGGGCTGGCTCGTCAATATCTCCAGAAGCGTCGTCATCCGCGATCTTGAGATCTGCCACCAGCTTGGCAAGAGAATATCCCATCTGAATTGTTTCGGCGCGGAACTCGGCGGTATCACGCGAGGCAATGAAGCATTCCGTCCAATACGTGGCTGCCGCATGTCCCGCGCCGAAAAAGCCTTCAACAAACGCCAAAGTACCGGCGCTTCAAAGTCCGCAACGATAGCAAGCGACTCGGTGATCCAGGCACGGGCGGAGTCTCTCGTCCTTGACCATGCCGTTGTCGATGGCCGACTCCAATCCCTGCGAATAAGTATAGGCACCAATCGGTAGCGACGGGCTCGCCAAGTTGCAGCAATCGAAGCAATATCGGGCTTTCCATTGTCATCTAAGGTACTTTCGAATCCGTCGGGCGGTGAATCTTCTGGTGCACTGGGATCGGAGCCAATGGACCATGACTATGTGAATGACTGTGGCCATCATCGCCGTGATGATGATGCCCCCCACCCCCGCTGTAGGCGCCCGACTCCGGCTCAAATTGTGCATTTTCTTCGACCACTGTCGCGCCCAGCCCCAACAGCATTTCTCTCAGCACGCTATCTTGATAGATACGTAAAAAATCCTCGCCCACCTGGGTCTGTGTATGACGATTACCCAAATGGAAAGCGCAGCGCAATAGATTATGCGAAGTATCTGCAGGTAATCCGGTAGGTCGGTTCCTGCGCCGCGATGATCTGCACCACCCGGCCATCATCGCCCTTGAGCAAGTCATTATTGCGAAGCACCGTGCCCCGCTCAGTAAAAATCGCGACTTCCTCTCCCGATGCAAGCTTTGTGCGCAAGCGGCTGTTTTCGCGTAATTCATAAGGTAGCACGAGTTGAGCGGAAATCGAGTCCGCATGCTCTGTTCTGGTGTTCAATGTAAGCATTTACAGGCCTCAAAAAGCAAATCTTGTATTGTTACTATCGCTGGTGTCGGTGTCTAAACAGCAGGGATGGACCCTGAGACTTACTCTCCAAGAGGTAACAAAAACCTGTTGGCTCACCCGGCAAGCGCAGATCAGCGTGGATCCTACGCCCTGGCCCCATCCGGTCTGCTCGGTAATTCCGCAGTAAAAATGGGTATCACCTCATCAAAACAGAAAGTACCGCTGCGCCATCGGCAGAACATCTTCTGCCCCACACGTCAGCAGTTGCCCGTCGGCCCGCACTTCATAAGTTTCGGGATCGACTTCCATCTTGGGTGTTGCACCGTTATGGATCATGTCCTTCTTGCGTAAATTGCGCGTGTTCTTGACCGCAATCAGGTTCTTGTCCAGCTTCAGGGTATCGATCAGCCCCGCGTTCATGGCCGCTTGCGAGGTAAAGGTGAAACACGATGTCTTGATACCTCCACCGTATCCGCCGAACATGTATCGGTAATGTACCGGCTGCGGGGTGGGAATCGAAGCATTCGGATCCCCCATCAGAGACGCCGCAATCATTCCGCCTTTCAGTATCATGGACGGCTTGACGCCAAAGAACGCGGGTCTCCATAAGACGAGATCCGCATATTTGCCCACCTCCACCGAGCCGATCACGTGCGAAACGCCATGCGTAATGGCGGGATTGATGGTGTACTTCGCGATATAGCGCTTGACGCGGAAATTATCGCTCCTGGAATTGTCCTCCTGTAGCGTGCCACGCTGTATTTTCATTTTGTGCGCGGTCTGCCAGGTGCGCAAAACCACCTCACCGATGCGGCCCATCGCTTGTGAATCCGATGACATCATCGAAATGGCGCCCATGTCGTGAAGAATATCTTCGGCCGCGATGGTCTCCTTACGGATGCGGGATTCCGCGAAGGCGAGATCTTCCGCAATGTTGGCATGCAGGTGATGACATACCATCAACATGTCCAGGTGTTCGTCCAGTGTATTGACCGTATAGGGACGTGTAGGATTGGTGGATGACGGCAGCACATTTTCCTGGCCGACGACCGCTATGATGTCGGGCGCATGGCCTCCCCCGGCGCCTTCGGTATGGAACGTATGAATGGTCCTGTCCTTCATCGCGGCGACCGTGTTTTCCAGAAAGCCGCCTTCGTTAATGGTGTCGGTATGAATAGCTACCTGCACATCGTATTTGTCCGCAACATTAAGGCAGTTGTCGATGGCCGCATAGGTCGTACCCCAGTCTTCGTGCAACTTGAGACCACAGGCTCCGGCCAGTACCTGCTCTTCATTGGAGTCGGTAAACTGACATTGCCTTTGCCGAAAAAACCGGTATTCATCACCAGGCCGTCGGATGCTTTCAGCATGGAATGGATATGCCAGGGCCCAGGAGTACAGGTGGTGGCAGCCGTGCCCACCGCCGGGCCGGTACCACCGCCCAGCATGGTGGTCGTGCCATTCATCATCGCGTCTTCCGCCTGCTGCGGACAGATGAAGTGGATGTGGCTGTCGATAGCGCCCGCTGTCACAATCATATTCTCGCCTGCGATAATTTCCGTGGCGGCGCCGATGCACATCGTGACATTGGGCTGGATATCCGGGTTTCCCGCTTGCCGATTGCGGCGATCTTGCCGCTCTTCAGCCCGATATCGGCCTTGACGATCCCCCAGTGGTCCACAATGACTGCGTTGGTGATGACCGTATCCATCACATCGGCGTGGTTGCGCTGAGATTGACCCATCCCGTCACGGATCGCCTTGCCGCCACCGAACTTCACTTCCTCACCATACGTGGTGAAATCTTTCTCGATTTCGATAAAAAGTTCCGTATCAGCCAAGCGAAGACGATCACCGGTAGTGGGGCCCATCATTTCAACGTATGCCTGACGGGAAATTTTAAAAGTCATTTTTATGCTCCTCAGTAGATTATTGGCGATGCGCTGTTATTTCAGCTTGCCCATCACTTTCTGGTTGAATCCGTAGACGATCCTGTCTCCCGCGAGTTCAACCAGCTCAACCGTACGCTCCTGGCCTGGCTCAAAACGCACAGCCGTGCCCGCCATGATATTCAGGCGCATGCCGTAGGCAGCCTCTCGGTCAAACTTCATTGCAGAATTGACTTCATAAAAGTGAAAATGTGAACCAATTTGTATTGGGCGGTCTCCCCCGTTCGAGGCTTTTAATGTTTTGGTTTTTCTGCCGACATTCAGTTCGATATCGCCGGGTTGCACAAATACTTCACCGGGTACCATTGGCGTTCTGGCCATAATAATCTCCTGGTTTCTTAAGGAATCGGATTGTGAACAGTCACAAGCTTGGTGCCGTCAGGGAACGTGGCCTCGACCTGAATATCGGGGATCATTTCGGGAACTCCCTCCATCACATCGGCGCGGGTCAGTACGCGAGTGCCTGCGGCCATGAGCTCCGCGACGGTATTACCGTCGCGCGCTCCCTCCAGCACCGCACAGGTGATCAGCGCGACCGCTTCCGGATAGTTGAGCCGCAAACCACGCGCCTTGCGCCGTTCCGCCAGCAGCCCCGCAGTAAATATCTGAAGCTTGTCTTTTTCTCTGGGTGTAAGGTCCATTGCTTCCTCCTCGGTAAATTAATGGTTTCTCGAATTCTCTAAGCATTTCAATAAATAATCTGAACCTTATGGGGCAAAAAAAAGCCGCTTCCAAGAAACGGCAATTGTCATGTATTCCACAACCGTGGCACCGCAAGCTGGCGGCCCAGCATCGCCGGGCGAAGCAATCCCCAGGCATGCAGCATTAATCGCCGCGCGGTTTCACTGGAATCCCCGAGGTAACGCGCAACCACTATCTGTTTTGATTGGCTGATGCCAAAACAACCTGTACCATTCGCGATGGCACTGGCACCTTCGCGCGCTTCGTGCAGCAGGGCGTCGGGCACTGCTTTGCCTACCGCAATCAATGTTGCACAGACTGTGCTGTCAGCAATAATTAGAGAAGCTTTCATGGCCGGGCTGCCGCCCAGTAACCGCAACTGCTCGAACCAGACCAGCTTGCCATCGCGATGAATGCGGGTACGCTGACTGATCTGGCCGCCACTGAATGACTCGCCGAACGCGGTACGCCCAAAGCATAAGATCTCACAACTGATATAGCTCGCATCCTTTTCCAGCAACACGCGATGATCAAGCTCTACATGGGCATTATCGAAAAAGATCGTTTCCTGGGGCACCCACTCGAGCGAACCGCCAACGCCCACATCGAGTCTTATATTCTGGTGCGAAACATGGCCGTTAGCCTTGTACCACTTGGCTGCACCGGGTGTGGTGATTTGCGCATTCGCGGATGCGCCAACCTTGGCAATGATCTCCAGCTCATCTCCTCCCACCACACCGCCAGGCGGATGAATGATTACCACCTGGCAGACTTCGCGGCCTTCGGGATAAAGCGGCTTTTGCACCAGCAACGGGCCGAAGTGCTCCCGATCCGCCAACCGGGTAGTGCCCGCATCATCCGCAAACCCAAGAGACAACCGCGCTTGCAACGGCACATGAGATACGCCTGACGCCGGTTGAGTCAAAACCGTTTGCAGAGCCGGACGATTGGAGGAGAGGACACGGTCTTGCTGAATATGAAGACCTTCCGCATGAGAAGTCGAATGCATTTTTTGGTTATTATTGATTAATGTCCATTAAAAGGTTAAATCCACCGGCTTTAGCCAGTAGGCTGACTGGCGAGATGAGGCGCGATACATGTCCAGGAAGCCGCTGAAGCACTTTCATTCCCGGCAGTGTCACAAACATATACCCGCCTTAGTACAAAGTAAATAGTCGTGCAAAAGTATTTCTCCAAATAAGCGTATGAAAATTAAGCTTTTTTTATTACGCTTTTTTGCCTGAACCGGGCATGTTAACGAGCGTAACGACCGATACAGAATCGCTATCGAACCCAGCATTCGGCTCAAGTGTTACATTTGCAGCTGAAAGGATAATTTGAAAACATCAACCTTCTCGCCCACCACGTCGGGCGCGTAGTTAAGCCCCTTGGTGCGGAGATCGCCATGCTGGTAATAGGCGGAGATACGCGCATTGAAACCATCGATGATGTAGTTCACGCCGCCCTCGATTTCCTCGCGATTACTGCTATGGTTAGGCTGAATGCTGGTAAACCTGCCATAGGGTTGAAATTTTCCAATTCCTATCTCGACCGGTATCAGGTAAAGCCCGGTGACGGTCCAGGATTTTCCGTCGAACATGCAAAAGCAACCTGGATCGGCAAAAGCGGCGGGAGCGTAATTCGCATAAAACTGCTTGTATTCTCCGTTGACAGTGAATACGCCCATATTTTTAGGTAGAACTTTTTCAAAGAGGATGTCGCCGACAAGACCCAGGAAATCGCTGCGATTGGCAAACGATCCAGCCCCATTTCGTTGGTATGACGTGCCGAAAGCAAGCGCAAGGATGTCCCCGGCTTTGCCAAAGTAAGTACTGCTGGTGTAATAACCGGGGTTCTTTTCGGGGTTCAGAAAATTGTAGGTGAACCGGCCGGCCCATAGCACGTCATCTCCCTGATTGGGACCGATGGTAGAGGAAGACTGGAGACCTCGGTAAACGCCTACGGCGTAGCTCTAGCGTTCCTTTGATAAAGCCGGGCTCGACACTGCCCCAGAAAGTACCGCCGTCATCACGGCCATAGCGTCCCGCCCCGCCGCTACCAAATTTAGTGCTGAAGTCTTGCGAGAAAAACGGCGTCTTGAAAGCATCGTGGGTTGCCTGAAAAAACGGGCCGCTCAATTCGCCCCGCTCTGTGGGCACCAGCATGCGCCCGCCCCACATATTGACATATCGGTTAACCTCGACTTTTCCTATTGCATCCAGAATATTGTATTGCATCTTCGGGCTGTCGCCCGAATGCGTGTTATTACAGAAAAAGCAGTCGGTGTTAAGTTCGAACTTGACATACTGATGAACCTGCCCGTTAACGTACACACGAGCATTGTCGATGCTGAAATCATTCCTGTAATCACGATTTTCCGCCCATATCCCCGAACCGCGGAACCCCATTCCAACGGTCACCCATTTCGTCTCATCAATAGCCCACTTCGGCTTGCTCGGCATTAGATCTATAGCGTTTGCTTCAGGAGATAAAGGCAAAAAACCGGTCACCAGTACCGCAAGCAACGCCACTTGAGCAAAGAAATTTTTCGCTTCCTTCCGGAAGTAGTCTTTCCGTAAAGCGCTCTCAGCCGATGGCTCATAGCTGGTCATTTTATAACCCCGTTTTCTCAGAATTCTTCATTCTTGAAATTCCTTCATGCCTATTAACCCGATCAGCATGATCATGCAGGACTTCTTAATACGAGTCATTAAAAAATATCCACAAACTACAAATTTTGTGTAAGAAGATTTTCTTTTATACTTCACAAATCCCGGTTGGGCTGGGCGCAGAGCACGAATTATTTCAGGAAATTCCAGCCGCCCTCTAAAGGTAAAAGGGAAACATGGCTGCGCTATCAATTAGAAACGCCAAAAACAAGCGATCCAATCCAAGTCCCTTGACGGGAAGGAGCACGTCAATAAAACAAACCAATACAAACGCTGCCGCGCTTGCCGATTAAGTGGATTTAAATCACGATTGGAAAATGATGGCTATGGACAACAAAAACGGGTGCGATTCAACAAAATGAAAGGAGAAACGTGCGAATCGGTGTTTTCATCAATTTTTGTCTTATCGTCACTGTATTGAGTCTCAGTCTGCTGATATTACTTTCTTCACAGGCGCTGGGTACGCTGGATGAGATCACCAAAGCAGAGCACCAGAAAAACAGATCTCTACAGCTCGCAAACGAGTTATTCCAGAGCTCCGAAGATCTCACCAAGATGGCTCGGAGCTATGTCATTACCGGTGATCCGGTCTACGAGCAATCTTTTTTTGCGATCCTCGACATCCGTAACGGCAAACGGCAGCGCCCTCAGGAAAATCACCCGGTCACCTATTGGAATGTGAGCAGGTCCTCCTTGCCCAGCACCCTCGGGAATGCTATTTCCCTGGTGGATTTGATGCGACGTGAAGGTTTCAGTGAACGGGAACTGGATCTGCTGCGGCAATCCCAGAAGAACTCCGACAATCTGGTTAACCTGGAAAAACAGGCCTTTGCTGCCATAAAAGGGTTATACGACGACGGATATGGAAACTTCACCATACCCCGCACGGCTGACCGTAATTTTGCTATCGACCTGTTGTTCGGAGAGCGTTATACGGTTGAGAAAGCCAGGATAATGGCGCCGATCAGCCAATTCATGCTTGAGCTGGATAACCGCACTCAAACTACACTGACAAATTTGCAGTCAAAATTCCAGCAGCAAATCCTGCTGATACTTGGACTGCTTTGCACCGCATTACTCGCCGTCGCGGTCGCCACTGTCTACATGCGCCGCAATATCCTGCGTCCGCTTGATTATCTCAGCCGCCAGGCAAGCAGTATCGCAAAGGGCAGCTATTCCACCCGCTGCGACATCGCCACGCATAATGAAATCGCCAAGCTCGGGTCTGATTTCAATACGATGGCAGAAGCCATTGAACATGAAATCACAAAACTAAAACGGGTTGAAGAATCCTTACGCGAGCGATTAAAGGAAATCAACTGTTTTTATGCGATCCGTCGCGGGATGGAGTCAGGGTCGCTGGAGGAGGTTTGCAGGACTATTTTCGTGCAATTGATTGCGGCGATGCAATTTCCTCACGTTACCAGTATCAGAATCGAGCTCGACGGCAAGCAGTTTATTTCCGACCGGTATGACAGGAGCCATACATGTATACGACGAAAGCAGGTAATGGTCTACGGCGAGGCATATGGCTGGATAGATGTATTTTACGGTGAAGACCAGCCTTTTTTGCTGCCGGAAGAGCAGAATCTTATTGACGTAGTTGGGGATGATCTGGGGAAGTGGCTGGAACACAAGCAGGCGGAAGCACGTATTCTGGTAGAGCAGGAGCTTCGGGTGCGGGATGCCGCAATAAGAGAATTTGCGGCGCACGTGGAGCAGATGCGGGAAGAAGATCGCAAATACATCGCCCGCGAAATTCACGATGAGCTGGGTCAGCTTCTGGCGGCGTTACACCTCGAAATTTCGCTGCTAAATGGCGTGGAAGATAACAGAAGCGGGAAAATGGAAACCATCAGGCGTAACATGGCCGAGCTGGTGGATGAAGCGGGCCAGAGCGTGCGCAATGTGGCTGAACATTTGCGGCCGGCTTCGCTGGGGCTGGGAATCATATCGGCCATTAAAAAATTGACCGATGAATTCAGGAAACATAGCGGCATAAGCTGCGTGTTGCGTTTGATGGAGGCATCGATCGATCTGGATGAAGATCAGACGGTGGCAATATTTCGAATTGTGCAGGAATCCTTGACCAATGTAGCACGACATGCCGAAGCAAGTCGTGTCGAAATCACCTTGTCGCAGAATGCGGATGATCTTATTGTTGAAGTACGCGACGACGGGAAAGGATTTGATTCCGCGGACGTTGCCGCGGAAAAAATCATTTGGCCTGCTTGGAATGCGGGAACGGGCGGCAGTACTGAGGGGCGATATTGATATTACCAGCTTCCCGCGGCAGGGAACCGTGGTTAGTGTGCGAATTCCCATAAAACGAAATGGTGAATTTTCATGATAAACCACTCGCGGGAGCCCTGCCAAAGTGATCAACTCACATCAAGTTGCGATCTTCGACGAAGAGGCCTTCTGTTATTTACCGCTGTTGAAATAGAGCTGACCTCGTTGGTAAGACCGATGAAACGCACATGACAATCAAAGTCTTTCTTGCTGACGACCATCGGCTTTTCCGGGATGGGCTGAAACGGATTCTTGCCGAAACAACGGACATCCAAGTCGTCGGGGAAGCGACAGACGGACTCGATGCCTTGGAGAAAATGCGCGGCGGCGGATGGGATGTAGCATTGCTGGATGTCAGCATGCCGGGCCTGAATGGACTGGAAGTACTAAAACGGATAATGGCCGATGATGCCAAAGTATCAGGTGCTGATGTTAAGTACGTACCATGAGGATGAATATGCGATCAGGACAATACGCGCGGGCGCATCCGCCTATCTCACAAAGAACAGTCCGACCGATCTGCTGATATCCGTGATCCGACGCTTGGCAAATGGGGGGAAATACATAGATCCGGAACTGGCGGAGAAACTGCTGTTCGACTTGGGTCCGGCATCGAAAATACCGCTGCATTCCACGCTTTCCGATCGGGAATATGACGTTCTCAAACTTATCACCGCCGGCGTATCCTTGGCCGAAATCTCGCCAAAGACTGGCATTAAGCGCAAAAACCGTAAGTACTTACCGCGCCCGCATTCTGGAAAAAATGAATATGCAGAACAATGCCCAGCTAATCCGCTATGTAACCGAACATAAATTGCTGGAATAACCGAGCTATGCCAATCCAATATCTGAGCGCTTCCGGCCGCTTTGCTCATAGGGCGTTTGCTCATGCGGCCGATCTCATTCATCACGCAAAAGCACTGCCATGAACATGCGGTACGGAATCAGAAGAATAGCTCTCTTGGGTGATCTCGACCGGTAAAAGATGCAGCTTGCCATGCCGCACGCCTTGCATGGAAATAATATGATTGGCGAATTTTTTTACGTTCCTGATAGTTCCACTCAGGATGGTTACTTCCAGGCAATTATCGTGATCGATATGTACATCCATGGTGGATACAATAAGGTCATGATGTCTGTGTTGTGTCGCAGTAATGCAACTGGCCAGTTCGGGAGGACTGTATATATAGCTGAGCGTGGCAATGCAATGATCTTCGACATGTTCTTCCAGGCGGACGGTATCGAGCAGATCCCGTATCAGGTCACGCATGGCTTCCGAGCGATTGAAATAACCGCGCTTGTGCATTACAGAATCAAACTGCTTCGCGAGCTGATTATTAAGCGATATAGTGAGACGTTCCATGTTTACCTGCTCCAAGATATTGTTCGCTCTGGTGTTCTGAGGTATGACTGGCTTGCAATCGGATTAAAAATATCATACTGATGAGGGGACGTCTGTCGGGGAACGCTGAAATACGATGTAGGAATAAATGAATGCCTTGTCAGGGATTCCCTACACGATTAATGATAGGCTTCCAGGCGTTACGAAGATCAGTTGGCAAGTATGTAGAATTAGAGACACCAGCAAGCATGCCGAAGATGGCGCTTAACGCGACCGCCTGATGGTTCTGCTGGTAAAACATCAGGCAGCCAATCACACACAACGACTTATATCTATATGGCTCTTGGAGCAACCATTTTTAAGGCCGATCTGCAAATCGCGGACCTGGACCGGAATTATTATCATGACCATGCGCTCACCCTCGCCCGCCACCCATCGGAAACCGATGAACGCATGATGGTGCGATTGCTGGCCTTTCTGCTGCACGCCCATGAATCACTATCGTTTGGCAATGGACTGAGCACGTGTGATGAACCCGATCTCTGGCAGAAGGATTTAACCGGCGCTATCGAGCTCTGGATAGATGTGGGTCTCCCGGATGAAAAACTCATTCGCAGAGCCTGTGGTCGTGCCAGTCAGGTATGCATTTATACATATGGTGGACGAATCGCCGACACTTGGTGGAACCAATGCCGCGGCAAGCTCGAACAGATCAGGAACCTGACCGTGAACAATCTACCAAGGGAAGCCAGCCAGGCCATCGCGAAGCAGGCGCAACGTAACATGCGTTTGAATTGCACGATTCAGGATAAGCAAATTTGGCTGGCTGACGGGAATGAGTCAACGTTGTTTGAACTGGTAAATCTGAAGAGCTTGCCGGTGACACACCCCCGGTAGTCGTCCAGGGGCGTTCTAGCAAAGTCCAATAAATGACCCGCTCCCTGAATTGGTACCTCTAAAATGAAAAATTCCGGCTCCATAGACCTGCCGGGCAAGGCATTTTCAGGCCTTATACGGTGGCGGTATAAGTGATATCTTCAGTAACGATCCCATGACACTCATGCCCGTAGACGTCGGTGCGATGGAATAAGCCAGATAACAAACGCGGCCAACAGGGCACTCTCCGTAAACCTGTCGGCATCAGCAAAACTTTCCTATTGTTATTATCCCCCAGGCTGACGGTTCCGCTCCGTCGACCTTCCTTTTCACAGACACAATAATAAATTTTCGCAGACGCGAAAAAAATTCTTATTACCTCCATTGCTCCCTGCGACGTTACGCAGTCAGGACAGGGTTCATTCCTGCGTTGAACCAAGTTCTGCGACACATAGGGGGAGTGGGCATTGATGTTCATTGATGTTGTGAGAGTGCCACCGATCGTAGATATGTAGACCACGCTTGCGGAACTATCGTTTGTCTGCGCCGGGCTTATGAAAGTCAGTCGGTCATTGAAAATTTCAAAGCCGCCCGACTGGTTGAAGCCTGATGCATTTGTCACGCCGAGATTGTTGCCGCGGGTTCCAGAGCTACGATATTTTTATTGAGTAGTCAATAAAAAGAAGACACATAAAACAGCTCCTTCTCCCATCTCAACTTTTTGTTTAATGCATTAGAGTGACCTGCGCCACCAGGAGGTATCTGGTTGGCTGCTTTTGGACCCGTTTTTTACTGACAGGAGGTCTTTAATACTTATCCACCCCGGGTTTCCAGCCCAATCTGGAGTTGACCGATCGCCCGATATTGTATCGGACACGGGCTTCAGACCAGAAATCCTCAGCTCTATCGAGCGATTCCATAATCTAAAAAAACAAACTGCTGAATGACGGCCTTGCTAAGGGCTGCATAAAAACGGAAGAAGCTGTTTTTGCAATCCGGATTCCTTAATGAAGGGAACAGCGTCATTCCAGATCATCATTTATCAAATCGTATAAGGGATTCAAATGACTTCAATAAAAAAAATATTCTAGCTCCACTGGTAGCTTCATGCATATTGACACTATCGGTCGGCGAAATCCAAGCAACAGATCATACCTCTCCCTTAAAAGAGGGCAATTCACCAAGCAATGACCTTTCGAGCACCAACGCCGGCAAGATGCGGACAAGGGTCGACAGTCTGCGTGAAAAAAATGGCAAAGCGTTTCCCGACGATGACGATTACGCGGATAAGGGACGTGACCACCGGCGCGGAAAAGATGGCCCAAACCATTGTCGCTCGGTCAACATCCTGATGTTTATAACGATCAAATACAGCCCATCGCCACCGCGATCGACTACCACAACGGGATGATCTATCTCTTCAACTACGAAAATGACAAGTTGATAATCATAGACCCGACCACGCTCCCCGGTTGGCCTGGAAACGTTCCCTTGCAGCACACAGTCATAATGCCCGAAGGGAAGAGGATTTATATCACTTCTGACAATACGAAGGACCATTCCTCCTATATCATCGCCTTGAGCGTGAACGAGATCATTGGGATACACGCTTGGCTTCGTTAACCGTGAATGCGGTTTTGGCAGCCGATTCCCCAAATAATC
>CAWKMH010000065.1:0-7875 GCA_963850515.1 uncultured beta proteobacterium | reverse complement strand
CCATCGCCGAAGAAACGCATGATCCCAAGCGCATGGTGCCGCGTGCGGTCTTCTTTTCCCTATGCATGGTGGGATCAGTAGTGCTGTTCAATTCCGCGGCGCTGACGCTGGCTTTCGATCGCGATACGCTGATTGCCAGTGCGAGTCCGACCCGATCACGCCCGTGATCATCGCTAGCTTCGGTGCATGGGCCGCGAAGCCGTTCCTGGGTATTGTCATGATCGCCTTTCTGGCCTGCGGGGCATCTGTGGTGAAGTACACGTCGCGCATCATTTATTCGATGGCCCGCGAAGGCAATATGCCCGCCGTGTTAAGCCGGCTGGCGCCCGACAAGACGCCGCGCAATGCAGTGATATGCACGGTATCGATGTCCGCGCTTGGGTTGCTGTTCGGGTTGAATGATGGCGCCGTGGCTACGGTGATTGCGTTTGGCACGGGGGGGCTCTATGCCATGTTTTCCGTGACCACCGGGGTTGGGTTGTATGCCCGCCTCTCCGGTCGCTGGAACCCGGCTCTCGGTGAGCTCAAGCTTGGCATCTGGGGGCTGCTGATCAACTCGGTAGCCTTCGCCTGGTCGGTGTTTGAATTCGTCAACATTGCCTGGCCGCGTGCCTACGCGGTTGCACCCAACGCACCCTGGTGGCAGCTCTGGGCGGTGCCTCTGGTGCTGGGCGTTATCCTGGGGATAACGACTCTTCATATCCTGATGTCCCGAACGCAGCAAAAAAGACTTTGAAAAAAAGTGTTATCCAAATGAAGTGCGATTCAGCCTTCTCGAAATTCATTCAACCGAAAATTTATTACGATGAGGAGAAAAACATGAACCAACCGGATGCATTGATTTGGGAACAACATATCCCCGGCGGATGCCACTGGTCTGGCATTGTGCGTCGGGGTACGACACTACGCCTGGTGGATGTGATAGGACGAGCCAATGCCGCCGTACTATTTTTTAATCAGGAGGAAAAACTGGAACGTTACAACATGGCCGATACACTCAAAACCCAACATACGTTCCGTTTGACCAGGGGACATGCGTGCCATTCGGATATGGGCCGTATTTTCTGCTGCATTACCGAAGATACCGCCGGGTGGCACGACACCGTGTGCGGCATGAGCGATGCCGAATCGATACGCCAGAAATATGGTACGGCGCGGTTCGAGGAGCGCCGTAACGAGATGTTTCGCAACGGGCTGGATGGCATGCTGATCGAATTGGGAAAGTGGGGGCTGGGCATACGTGATGTCGTATCCAATATCAATTTCTTCAGCAAGGTGACCGCCAATTCATCCGGTGAACTGGCGTTCCATCCCGGCAGCAGCAAGGCGGGAGATTATGTGGATCTGAGTTTTGAAATGGATACGCTGATGGTGTTATCCGCTGCACCACACCCGCTTGATTCGTCAAAAACCTATCAGCCCGGAGCGGTCAATCTGGCAGCTTTTGTGACGCCGCCGTCGGTGATAGCGGACTGCACTCGCATTGCCGAGAACGCGCGCGCGCTGCTGAATACCCTGAATTTATACGCTTGTCATGGAGGTGCGGCATGAGCAAGAAGCAATTTGTGGAAAGCAGGCTCGATCCCGAAACGGCAACGGTGGACGAAGTCTGCCCGGCAGGCGAGCCTTGGGTCAGATTGCTGACAGAGAAGACAGGTGCTCCGCATTGTCGATCTGGAGGGTAACCAGGCTGTCGATACATTGTTCTACAACGCATCCCACGCCTTTGAGCGATACAGCGCAACCGATACCATCCGCCGCCAGAAGAAGCTCTATCTGACCACCGGCAGCAAGCTGTATTCCAACTATCGGCAATGTCATGCTCAATATCGTGGCGGATACATGCGGACGGCATGACACCATAGGCGGGGCGTGCGCTGCGGAGAGCAATACCGTCCGGTATGGGCTGGAAAAATTTCCAATGCACAGTTGCCGCGACAACTTTCTGCATGCGCTGGCCCATGAACCGGTCTGTGAGCATCTTGGCATGAGCAAGCGCGATCTGCCCAGCAATATCAATTTCTTCATGAACGTACCCGTGTCGGAGGCCGGCGGCCTGGAGTTCGCGGATGGCATGTCCGCCCCATTCAAATATGTGGAAATGAGAGCCGAAATGGATGTGATCGTGCTGATTTCGAACTGCCCGCAACTGAACAATCCGTGCAACGCCTACAACCCTACGCCGATCCGTCTCCTGATCTGGGATGATCCCGAAGACATGTCGTTTGATTAATCATTCCTGGTTGCGAGTGGATTGCGGGGGTCTTGCAGATCGCCATTGTGATTCTTTCAAATTACGAGGGCGATGCTGCAACAGAGAGTTTGCGCGCATCATGCGGCAGCTTCCGAGCAATAGGACTGAACAGGAAATAGACCATGTTTAAGAAAGTATTGATAGCTAATCGCGGCGCCATCGCCTGCCGCATCATCCGCACGTTGCGCCGGATCGGCGTGAAAAGCGTGGCAGTCTATACGGATGCCGATGCGCTGTCGCAGCATGTGATAGAAGCCGATGAAGCATACTGTATCGGCAGCGGCGTCGCTGCGGAAAGCTATCTGCGTGCCGACAAGATCCTGGAGGTTGCAGCACACTCGGGCGCCAAGGCTATTCATCCCGGCTATGGCTTCCTCAGCGAAAAAGCGGATTTCGCCGAGCAATGCGCTGCGCATGGCATTTGCTTCATCGGCCCCACCCCGCAGCAGATGCGTGCATTCGGGCTGAAACATACGGCGCGCGAACTGGCTTTGCAGAACCAGGTACCGCTGCTGCCGGGAACCGGTTTTTTGGAAGACCTGGAAGATGCACTGCGTCAGGCGGCCCACATCGGTTATCCGGTCATGCTGAAAAGCACCGCGGGAGGGGGCGGTATCGGCATGCGGTTGTGCTGGAACAGGGAAGAACTGAGTGCCGCCTACGAATCGGTGAAATACCTGGCGCAAAATAATTTCAAGGATGCGGGTCTGTTCCTGGAAAAATATGTGGAGAATGCTCGCCATATCGAAGTCCAGATTTTTGGCGACGGCAAGGGCGGGGTCATCGCGCTGGGCGAGCGCGACTGTTCCATGCAGCGGCGCAACCAGAAGGTGATCGAAGAAACGCCGGCGCCCCCACTTGCCGTCGACGCGTGCGCCAGGCGCTGTTGGATGCGGCGGTACGTTTGGGCCAAACAGTCAACTATCAGTCGGCCGGGTACAGTGGAATATATTTTCGATGCCTCCACCAGCGAATTTTATTTCCTTGAGGTAAATACCCGGCTGCAGGTCGAGCATGGCGTGACAGAGGAAGTGACCGGTATCGACCTGGTGGAATGGATGGTCCGGCAAGCTGCCGGAGAGCTGCCGCCTCTGGATTCATTCGATATCGAGCCGCGGGGCGCGTCAATCCAAGTACGGGTATACGCCGAGAACCCGGCCAAGGATTTTCAGCCATCCTGCGGTACGCTCACCTCGGCGGAGTTTCCGCCCGCGTCTGTGGCGCGGGTGGAAACCTGGGTGGAACGCGGTGTCGAGGTCTCACCGTTTTATGATCCCGATGCTGGCGAAAATAATCGTGCACGCGGCAGACCGTGAGCAGGCCATCGCCAGGCTCCTGGCCGCGCTGGACGCTACGGCACTGAACGGCATTGAAACCAATGTGGGTTATCTCAAGCAGATCCTGCGCGGGGATGCATTTCGCGGCGGACAGCACACGACGAGCTTCCTGAATGGTTTTCGTTATTTTGCTCATACCATCGATGTCCTGAGCCCGGGCGTGCAGACCACGGTGCAGGATTATCCCAGGGCGAACGGCTACTGGAATATCGGCGTGCCGCTATCCGGCCCGATGGATGGGTTGGCCTTCCGCTTGGCTAATCGGCTGGTTGCAAATGCCGGAAGACAAGGCCGGGCTCGAGATTACCCTTGCGGGCCCGGCGTTGCGTTTCAACTGCGACTCCGTTATTGCGGTATGCGGCGCGCCGATGGAGGTGCGCCTGGATGGCGAGCCGCTGACCTTTTGGCGACCGTATCCGGTCAAGGCGGGTCGCAATATTACAATTCGGAAAGCTGGTGAGTAATGGCTGTCGCGCCTATCTGGCGGTTCAGGGCGGTTTCCAGGTTCCTGACTATCTGGGCAGTAAATCCACCTTTACCCTCGGACAGTTTGGCGGACACGCTGGGCGGACTCTGCTTACCGGCGATGTGCTGCATATCGTTGCAGCCGATGCCAGTATACCTCAGACCATGATGGCACGCGCAGTCCGTGCAAACGGTGCCCAGAGCCTATTACCGGCAGAGTTGATTCCCCATTACAGTGATAAGTGGGAAATCGGCGTGCTTTATGGCCCGCACGGTGCGCCGGATTTTTTTACCGAAGAGGACATTCGGACACTCTTCGCTGTTGACTGGGAGGTTCATTACAATTCGAATCGCAGCGGCGTTCGCCTGATCGGTCCCAAACCAAAGTGGGCACGAAGCGATGGCGGCGAAGCGGGGCTGCATCCGTCCAACATTCATGACAATGCATATGCTATTGGCACAGTGGACTTTACTGGCGATATGCCGGTGATACTCGGGCCGGATGGACCAAGTCTGGGTGGGTTTGTCTGTCCCGTAACGATAGTTCAGGCTGAATTGTGGAAAATGGGCCAGCTCAAACCGGGCGATAGCGTGCGTTTTCGCCGGGTTTCAATGGACGAGGCGCTTGCGCTCGAAAAATTGCAGGATGCCGCTGTCGAAAACCTCCGGGTGTCAAAAGCAGTCCCGCTGGAAATCGAACAAAAAACACGGGCCACAGCAGTAACCAGAACGACAACCACACCCATCCTCCACGCTATCCCGCCGGCTGGCCAACAGGTACAGGTAGTGTATCGACAGGCAGGTGACAAAAATCTGCTGGTTGAATATGGCCCGCCGAGCTCGATCTCAACCTGCGCTTCCGTGCCCACGCGCTCATGGAGTGGGTTCAGGCTGCCGTCGATAACGGCAGCCTGAAAGGTATCCTGGATCTGACGCCCGGCATCCGGTCTTTGCAAATCCATTTCGATTCGCGCCTGCTGGCGCGCGATAAGCTGCTGGATTTTTTGATCGCCGCGGAAAAGAAGCTGCCGGACATCGAACACCTCGAGATTCCCACACGCATCGTGCATTTGCCTCTGTCATGGGACGATGGGGCAACCCGGTTGGCGATCGACAAATACATGCAATCCGTGCGAAGCGATGCGCCATGGTGCCCGAGCAATATCGAATTCATCCGCCGGATAAACGGGCTCGAAAGCATTGAAGAAGTGCAACGCATCCTGTTCGAGGCCAGTTACCTCGTGATGGGGTTGGGTGATGTATACCTGGGGGCGCCGGTCGCGACCCCTGTCGATCCCCGCCACCGCCTGGTCACTACGAAGTATAACCCCGCACGTACCTGGACGCCCGAAAACGCGGTGGGCATAGGCGGGGCCTATCTATGCATATATGGTATGGAAGGGCCTGGCGGTTACCAGTTTGTCGGGCGCACTGTACAGATGTGGAATCGTTATCGTCAAACCGCTGATTTCAAGGATGGCAAGCCCTGGTTGCTGCGATTCTTCGATCAGATCAAATTCTATCCGGTTAGCGAGAGCGAGTTGCTCAAGCTGCGCCGCGATTTCATCACTGGGCACTTCAAGCTGCGTATGGAAGAAAACCGGTTCAGCTTGAAACAATATAACGCTTTTCTGCAAGAGAACGCGGCGTCAATCAGCGCTTTCAAGGCAAAACAGCAAGCTGCGTTTGAAGCCGAGCGCGAACGCTGGGATGCCGAGGGCAAGGTCGAATATGTCGAGCGAGATTACGCTTGAGGAAGCCGATGCGCAAAGCGAACTGGACCTTCCGGATGGGGCGCACGCGATCGGCTCGCACGTGACCGGTACGGTATGGAAACTGCTGGTCGAGGAGAGGCAGCATGTCGAAGCGGGAACGTCGATTCTTATCGTCGAATCGATGAAGATGGAGTTTGCCGTGGAAGCGACAGTGAGCGGCACGATTGGTCAGTTTTTCTGCAAGGTAGGCGGACATGTGTCCGCCGGCCAGTTGCTGCTGGTGATTCAGGAGGATTAACTTGAACGAATTGATGCCTTTAGGTGATATATCTTCGTTGCTGCAGCGCTATGCCAGCGGCGAGTTGACGCCCGGCCAGATGGTGGAAGCGGTGCATGCGCGCTGATCCAGAACGATACCGGCCATGTATGGATATATACACTGCCGCTTGAAACCTTGAGACGCTATGCCAGCGAGGTGGAGGCCAAGGCCAGGACCGTGGGTAAGCCAGCGCTGCCGCTGTATGGTATTCCCTTCGCCATAAAGGACAACATCGATCTGGCGGGCGTGCCGACCACGGCAGCTTGTCCAGGCTTTGCCTACACGCCGCAACGCAGCGCAATGGTCGTGCAGAGATTGATTGACGCTGGCGCAATTCCCATCGGCAAAACCAATCTCGACCAGTTCGCAACCGGGTTGAATGGTACTCGCTCTCCCTATGGGGCTTGCCGCAATGCTTTCAATCCCGATTATATTTCGGGTGGGTCGAGCTCCGGTTCGGCGGTGGCCTTGGCGAAAGGCTGGGTATGTTTCAGCCTGGGAACCGACACCGCCGGTTCCGGCAGGGTGCCCGCTGCATTCAATAATCTTGTCGGGTATAAGCCGACCAGGGGCTGGCTTTCCACGCGCGGAGTGGTGCCCGCCTGCCGCTCGCTTGACTGTGTTTCCATCTTTGCCCTTACCGCAGACGATGCTGAGCGAGTTCTTGAAGTAACCGCCAGCTTTGATGCTGAAGACATTTATTCGCGGGAAAGACAAGGCGGCGTGGCCATGATTCTGCTACACAACGCTTTTCGGAGCATTGTTTTCGCTTTGGTATTCCCCGCAAGGATCAATCGCAATTCTTCGGTAATCAAGAGTATGAACGGCTGTTCAACGAGGCTATCGTAAAACTGCAAGGCCTGGGCGGCAAATCCGTTGAGATAGATTTTGGGCCCTTTCTGGAAGCAGCGCGCTTGCTCTATGAAGGCCCCTGGGTAGCCGAGCGTTATGCGGCGATTCAGCAATTTTTTGACTCGCATAGCGAGCAGATCATTGCGCCAGTACGGGAAATAATTGGCAGCGCCAAACGATACTCCGCTGCCGACGCCTATAACGGTGTATATCGCTTGCATGGGCTTAAACGGCAGACTGATCGAATCTGGACTGAAGTGGATTGTCTGCTGACGCCAACAGCCGGAACCATTTATACAATCCAGGCGATGCAGCAGGACCCCATACGCCTCAATGCAAATCTTGGTTACTACACCAACTTCATGAACCTGCTGGACTATTCGGCGGTAGCGGTGCCCGCCGGTTTTCAAGGTGATGGACTGCCGTTCGGCATAACCCTTGCAGCGCCAGCCCACCACGATGAGGCGCTGCTGCATCTCGCCGGACGCCTGCAACAAGCTTATGCGCTGCCCCTTGGGGCAACCGGCATTCCCCTGCGAGAAGAGGTCTTGCCGGAACAGCGCTTGATCCGGAGCTCATCAGAGGCACCGCGATCCGATCAGCAGCCCGGCCACGTACGCGTGGCGGTTTGTGGCGCGCACTTGTCCGGTCTCCCGTTGAACGGACAACTGACCAGCCGCGGCGGACGCTTGGTGTTGAGCACCACGACTTCACCAGACTATAAACTTTACGCGCTACCGGGAGGACCGCCCTATCGTCCCGGATTGGTGCGAGTGGAAAGAAATGAACAAGGAAGCGCTATCGAAGTCGAAGTGTGGGAATTACCCGCGCGGGAATTCGGCAGTTTTGTGGCCGGTATTCCTGCGCCTCTGGGCATCGGTACCATTACCCTTGCAAATGGCGACACCGTGCAGAGCTTTGACCGAATGCGTA
>CAWKMH010000064.1:0-9216 GCA_963850515.1 uncultured beta proteobacterium | reverse complement strand
ATGCAACGCGCGCATGAACTGCTGCTGGAGGCATTCGAGCGGGAGAAACTCGATTATCCCATACTGTTGCAAGGCCAGGGCTCGCGCTCCCATATGCTGGAACGCTTCCGTAAAATGGGCAATGCCATACTTATCGGTAGTCAATCCTTCTGGGAAGGCGTGGACGTACGCGGCGAAGCGTTGTCGGTGGTGATAATCGACAAGCTGCCCTTTGCCCCGCCGGATGACCCGGTGCTCGCCGCGCGCATAGACAAAATCAACAAGGAAGGACGCAATGCCTTCATGGAATATCAACTACCGCGCGCGGTCATCAACCTCAAGCAAGGCGCGGGAAGGTTGATCCGTGATGAAACCGATCGCGGCGTACTGATGATCTGTGACCCGCGCCTCATCACCAAATCGTATGGAAAGAAAATCTGGCAGAGCTTGCCGCCGATGAAGCGTACCCGAGAACTGGCTGAGGTGGAGGCATTTTTTGCCACGAATGATGAGGCCGCCGTGGCCAGTGACTCGTAACCCGGCTGGATATTCAGATTCGTAAACGGTTTTGGTATGGTTGCGATTCTTGCAGGCTTATCCACTGCGCCGAGCTGGGCAGTTGTTCGGTTCCGTGCCCTGCTTGCAGACCGGGCTCTACCCAAAGCCGGAAGTGCGCTGGTGAGGCGAAGGGCATAAACTGCGCAAGATCCTGCGTGCCCGGTTAGTGCTTTTATACGCCCACATCCTGGAATACCTGCAATGCCTCAGACAGAAACAAAATGAAGATGACCATCGATTAATGATGGCTGTTTGTTAAGGAAGAGGTTTTTCAGGGACGAATAACTTAGGTATATTGGAAAACACCTGGTTCCATTACCTCATCTGCCGATCTTTCAGCGGCGCTAAAAGGCCCCCCATGGTTTAGCGCAGGCCATTGTAGTGAGGGACTTACTAAGGGTTTCCCTTAGCATAAAATCAGAGTTTCCCAATGTACTCATAGTATTAATCGGGCTACGATAAGGCCAACTAACCTATTTGCGTTCATTACTATCTATGAAAACAAAATCGGAAAATTCGTTGCGCGATATCGATGATAGGGCCTGCTGGCTTCGCTAAGCGCCCCCGCTACTGCGGCTGATAATTCTGCCGATACCCCTGAAATCCGTGCGGCGGTTCAGAATGCCACCACCCAGAGCGATCATGAGGCCATAGCAAAATATTATGAAGATGCAGCTTCGCAGATGCAGGCAAAAGTGAAGGAACAAAAGGAGCTGCTGGAACAGTATCAGAATAAAAGCTATCTCTATGGTCGACGGGCGCAAGACTTGCAATCCCATACTGAAGCGTTAATCCGGGATTACGAGCGGAATATCGCAGCAAATATACAAGAAGCCGCTTTGCATCGTCAAATGGCTTCAAAACTCGACGAGAACCATGCGACGTCAGGGACTCAGAGCCCAGCGCTTTAAGCGAGCTATTGGTAGATTTTAAGTCGGACAATATTAAGGGTAGTTTTAGTAACTCACCTTGAATGTCGGACTTATCTTCCGGCCGGCCTTGCGGTGGTCCATAGATCCTCGTGGTCGAAATGTTGGCATCCTCCAGCCACTCCTGCATCTTCTGGCAATGTCGGCTCCATTATCCAGCGCATGGGTCGCGACCGTGGCCCCGCATCACGTGCGAGCCCATGTTTTACCTGAAATACCAAGCTTTTTCAGATAGGAGGCAGCTCGGTTTCCTGTTTAGCCACGCACCTCCGCAATCCACCTCCATCACCTGAGCAAACGCCTCCATCACCTCCGCAACCACCTTCTGAAGCATCATCATGCTGCTCGCCACTGATGGCGTAGTCATTGTCCAGGACATGGTTGAATCCATCAGGTATCTTCAGCGCGTTATCAATCGCGAACAGAAATGGAAGCCGCTCAGGCGAGTACCGATTTATTCCCTCCCAGTCACAGGCCAATCGCCATGCTCTGCTTATGCCCTCAGCAAAGGAAGTCGACGAGCTTGCCTCGCTTGCAGGGACATGATGGAGAAAACGACCCATGGTACTCCAGCAGAAACGCTCGTAAGATCGTGTGATCAGAATGAATTCATGCCAGGCACAATCCACCACGCGGGAAGGCATCGAAATTTCTTCCCTCCCGCTCATATAGCAAAATTGAAAATATTGGCTTAGCCCTTGCATGACGAGGCGCAGATGCTCGTCCGATAGATGAGGATAATGATTCCTGACTTGTTCCTTTATTGAATCGGGGAACGCGTACTCATTAATGAATGCGGAACGATATCCGTTTTGCACACTTTTTCGGGGTCTTTTCGGCTGAGATAACGAAAAAAACAGAAGGAAGCCCAAATAAAGAAAAATAAGCAGAATATCGCTCTCTTCCGCCCCCCATTTAAACATTCCATACATAACGACAACTACTCCATAAAAGAAGATCGGCCCAAAAATCCGAGTAGTTCTTCCTTTCTTTCAGGAAAAGGTCCCAATGGAATTATTGCTTTCATCGGCGTATATTCGCTCCTGCTCATGACCCTCCCGGTCATGGATATGCCAGTTTTTTCTCTGGCAACCAGCAATTGATATTCGACCATATTTCATTTCCTTTGGTATGCGTATAAATACGGTCAGTAGGTACGTAGTTGCCAGAAGAGGCTTGAATAAAATCATAAAAAATTGGAGCATGAACACATGTAAAGCAGCCAGTGGCCTTTATGGATGTCATGACGCGCACGCGATGGATGCGCCGAGAAAGCGTGATAAAAAATGCATCTGGAGTTGCCTGCAGATGTCTCGCTTTCCAACCTGAGCTGTATAAAGGAGTCCAGCAGCAGGTTTTGAAAAAGCCTGGAGGTCATCCAGCAAGTCGCGCGCCGAATCGGGGATGGTATAAGCCGTCCGGATGATTATGCGGCTTTACTCATGAACATCCGGCAATCTTATCTGCTTGCCCATCATGACGGTCGTATGAAAATGCCTGAATGCCGATCAAAGCGGCGCACGGTCTCGGCAGATCAAGGTCGGAATGACAGATTGCTTCGCTAGATGAGCCCGCGTGTCGCGGCAAACAAATATCCGAACACGCACGAAGTAGATACGCCAATCAGCCCAGGCAGGATGAAGCTGCTATCTATAAGGTACTTACCGGTATGCGTGGTACCGGAGAGATCGAACTGGATGGCTGCCAGGTCGCTTGGATAAGTGGGCAAGATAAAATAGCCATAGCTTGCAGCCGCAAAAGCGATAACATATCCGGGTGCCACGCCGATCGACAGAGCCAGCGGCACCATTGCAGTGATGGCGGCCGCCTGGGAATTTACCAGCCTGGAAACCAACAGCAACGCAATCGCGTAAGTCCAGGGCTGAGCCTCGACCAGCCCCGACAGCGCGATCTTCACATCGTCCAGATTCGCGTCGAATACAGTGTTAGCCATCCAGGCCACACCGAATACTGCAACGACAGCAATCATGCCGGCACGGAAAACATCGTTTCGGGCTATGGCTGCGGGATCCGTTTCCGTAAATAAAATAATGAGGGCGCCGGCCAGCAGCATGAATATCTGAATGGTGATCACCATCGATAAAGGTTTACCATCGACAATGGGCCTCAGCGATTCGATTGCGCCAAGCATGGACACCACCATTATCGCGCCGACGAATATGCCCATTGCGATCCATTGGCCGGGCAGCAACTGCTTCTTTTCCAATGGAACGGTCTCGCCATAGACGCGCTTCCAGTTATCGGGGTCGGCAATAAGCGCCTGGAACCGTTTATCGTCATTGAGCTCCTCGCCGCGGAACGCGCTGAAAATACTGACTATTAATACGCCGGCTAACGTTGAGGGGATTGTAATTGACAACACGGTAATGAAATCGATTGCCGCGCCTTCCACGGGTATGACGGCAAGAAATGCCGCCAGCGAAACCATTGCCACCGATACCGGACTCGCGATGATGCCCATCTGGCTGGCAACAGCGGAAGCAGCCATCGGGCGCTCCGGGCGGATGCCGTTCCTGATCGCGACGTCATAAATGATGGGCAGCATCGTATAAACGACGTGCCCTGTGCCGCATACCATCGTTAATCCGCAGGTCGTAAAAGGCGCCAGCAACGATATGAATTTCGGATTGCGCCGCAAGAGTTTTTCGACTCCCCGCAACACCACCTCCAATCCTCCCGAAGCCTGCAGTGTTGCCGAGGCAGCCACGACCGCAATGATGGTAAGTATCACATCCACTGGCGGTTTTCCTGGCGATAACTGGAAAACGAATACCAATATGACGAGGCCAATGCCGCTTAGCAAGCCCAGCGCGACGCCCCCTTTTCGCGTACCGTAAACCAGGCAGGCAAGAATGATGGCCAGTTCCAAAAGGAAATCCATGCTGTTCAATTTTCCCAGGTAAAAATGGACAACCGCTTATCTTGAATCCAGGATCAGCCGTTGTAAAAGCCGACATATCGTACAAACACAATAATCATCCCGCTGACTAATTCGTGCCGCGGAAAGACAAGAAAGAACATGAATGACTATGCGTTAACCATAATTATTCATAATCAGAGAAATCAGCCCTTACATCCCGGCCGATATGCCCTTGCAAGCGATTGATCGGGAAAAGCGCGGCTGATATTATGCCCCACCTATTCTGGCCGAATTAGAGCTTTTCCCACTCGAACTGCATGCGTCATGGTCGATGCAATCTCGTCCGTGCGAAGACGATTCAGCCAGATCTGCAACTCATCGATGTTTCATTGCTTTCATGCAACTGATATTTGGTACCAGATCTGCTCTCTCGAGCAAGCGTACAAACACGTAGCGCGGATACGTAGTTCTACGCATATGCCCATGACACGCAAGCGATAAAATGGTGTTTATGAAGCTAAGACAAAAAATCATTGTATTTGCCACTGTGCCGCTTGTTCTGGCACTTTGCATCATTGCGTTCACTGTCTATCACCATGCAACGGAATTAAGCAAAGCTCAGCAAGAGGTCATTCAACCGGCTTTTCGCGCCAGCAAGCAGGCAGAACTGAAGAGTTACGTGACGCTGGCCAGGCATTCGATCGCCCATCTTTATGAATCGGGCCGCACCGACGCCGCGGCGATGGAGGAGGCCAAAGCCATTCTGACGCGGCTGGATTACTCGGAGGACGGCTATTTTTTTGTATACGATCTCAAAGGCACGCTGCTTGTTCATTCACGCAGGCCGGAGCTGATCGGTCGCAATCGCCTGGATTACAAGGATGTCAACGGCTATCCGACCATCCAGAGCCTGATCAGCCGGGCGAATGAGGGGGGCGGTTATGTACAGTATGCAACGGAAAAACCAACCACTAAATTACCCGTTCTCAAGCTCACCTATGTAATTCCCCTGCCTGAGTGGGGATGGGTTATAGGGACCGGAATTTATCTCGATGATGTCGAGAACGCATTAGCCACGGTGGATGCCCAGGTGTCGAGCAATAATTTCGACACCATGCGCTGGATTGGCGCCATTGCGTTCCTGGGGGTGGTCGTGGTGATTACTTCCGGCCTGGTGCTGAGCATCCGCGAGCGCCACGCCGCGCAAGCGGAGGAACAGGTCAGGCTGGCGGGCGAATTGCACGACGACATTTGCCAAAGACTGGTATCCGCCAGACTGCAAGCCGAAACAGGCATTATCCAGTTGACGGGAATTTCCGAGCAGTTCACGCCGGCGCAGAGCACATTCGAGCGAATGGCGGCACAACTGGATAATATCCTCGGAGACATCCGCAAAATTGCCCATGAGCGTTATCCAGATACAATTGGCCCCGGCCTCGATCTCGCAGCCTCCCTCCGTCGACTGGCTCATGATATGAAAAATGCCGCGACCCCTATCGAATTCACCACGGTGGGGATAACAGAGGATTTATCCGGCTCCGTCAATAAAATCCTTTACCGGGTTGCCCAGGGAGCACTGAGGAATGTCATGGAGCATGCCGCTGCGAGGCAGGCATGGATGCGGCTGGAACGTAGCAAGCGCGGGGTCGTGCTCACCATTCGCGACAATGGCAACGGGTTTGACGCAGGCCGGATCGATAGCGACCCAAGGTTTGGCATGAGTTTGCGCAATATGAAAAAACGGCTGGAAGAGATCGGCGGGCACTTGAAAATTGATTCCACAAGCAGCGGCACAACGGTAATCGCCACCATTCCGCTATCCTTATTACATTACTTATTACATTATTTTCTTCCAAAGCCATGATATATGATCGGCCCATCAACATCATGCTTGTCGATGATCACGAACTGTTATTGAAGGGATTACGAGGCCTGCTGGAAACCAGGCCGGCTTTTCGCGTAGTTGCCGAGGCGTCTGGCGTGGAGGAAGCCTTGCGCACGGCAAAAGATAAGGGGGGAATAGACCTGGTAGTGACGGACCTGGGAATGCCGCACGGAACTACCGCTGGTATTGAATTGACGATGAAGCTGCTCGCCGAATTTCCCACTCTACACGTCCTGATATATACCATGCATAATGAAGACAAGCACATACTTCAAGCAATTCAGGCGGGTGCGAGCGGTTATGTGTTAAAAGACAGGCCAGCATCCGATATCATCAATGTAATCAGCAAGATCGTTAAAGGCAAAACCGTCTTTCCCCCGGTGTTGGAACTCGAACTGCTTTTGACCCCGACCGAGCGGCAAGTCCTATGGCTTCTTGGCGATGGGAAGTCAAATACGTATATCGCGGTGGAGATCGGCATTGCAAAAGGAAAACTCGGTATAACCAGGCGCACTGTAGAGGGTCACCGCTCCAGTATCTGGCAAAAACTTAGAACCGTACTGCCTGAAGAAGAAGGGGAAAACCCAGCGGTTCTAATAAATATTGCCACAAGGTATAGAGATCGCTCCCCTTTCCCCATCATCATTGATGCGAAGGTAAAGGACAGGTCCTCTCGCTAATTTTTTGCATGCACCCTCATCCTTGGGGCGCCGGCCCTTTCCCAGCGTTTTAGCTGTTTAATAGCGTGTCCAGGCATTGAGTAAGCCGCGTTTTTTATTGTTCGCAATGCTTGACGTTGAGAACCCGGCGCAGAAAGCATACGTATCGCGGAGCCTTCCACTTCCACATGCTGCCTTCTGCGTGTTCGATAAAAGAACAAAACGACCTCTTTATTCTTTCGACGCTTGTCACCGCTTGTGCCACGCCTTCCGCAAATCCATGCTCTACGTCTTCAATCGACGTAGTGCCGCCATAGATTCCACCCCATGCGAACGTCTTGTCTATATCGAATTCGGAAACTTTCATACGCTCGGGCAGCAGGAATACGGATGCTTTGGCATCAATATGAATTTGCCCAAGCCCGACAAGCATGAATCTGGCAAAAGCATTGCCTTTTTCATATCGTGTCAACAACACCGCGATTTCATACTCACGCTTGCCCGAGGAATCGGGATTCCGCAATTTTTGGATGTCGATCTTTCCCAGGATGTTCCGGGCCAACCGCTGTTTCTCATATTCGTCGATAAAAATGCCCTCTGCCGCTTCTATTTTCACATCGGCGGTGTCGTTCGCATCCAGGCGCTGGTCCTTCGGCAATGCTTGGCGGAATGCCGCATTAGGGGATGTTGTCGCGCATCCGGAAAGCAATAATCCGGCGCCTATCGCTGCAAAGAAACCAATCCTCAACATCTTGATTGCATAGCACATTTTATTGATTTTCCTTTTTTAAGTTAAAAATATTCGTGTTCATCGGCTAGTGCATTTATTTCTTCAATACCGTAACTTGATCGACCCTGTCGTCCTTATCGTATGAAACCTGGAAAGCCATCTCATCACCGCTGAAAACCGCTTCCGCAGGTGTGCCGACAACCTCCCACAAGCCCAGCGTTGCCACATCGGCAGCGCCATGAAACAATGCCCTGCCTGCTTTTACCCCGGTGCTGTATCCCTGGATGAACTTGAAAACCTCATATTTCCTGCCATCCCTCGTCTCCGAGATGGCAGGAGGACCAAACTCACCCAGAAGCATATTTCTTGAGGTTCCCGACCTGAACAAATCCACATTCTTCTTGTCGGGCTGCTTCGCCGCCATGAAAACCGAGCATCCTGAGTTGAAGATCAATACAGGCGCGAGAAGAAATACTGCCAATAGCTTGTGTGCCATGATTTTTATGTTCTCGAAAGTTAATGACGAATGTGTACGAATCCGGGCTTTCCTTTAAAACAAGAGCGCCCCTCGTATTACGATAATTTATATAATTGTGTTTAAAAGTGACTATAACAACGAAGCGATATATTCAAATTGGAAGTACATTTCCCCTGACGGCGGCGAATAGCAACTCCGAGTCTTATTTCTTCACCGATACATCGGCCTCGGAAAAAATCCGTCTAGCTATATCCTCCAATTCGGAAGGCCCCTCATCGCCATAGTTGACGCATTTTTCATAGCTGGCCGCGGTAAAGCAAATCCGCGTGCCTCCAGCATCCAGCATATGGAGTGCAGCCGTTTCGACAGTTCCCTCATCCTTCAGGACGACCGAATACCGGTTGGTATAGTCATCCGGCATGTCGAAGAAACGAATCCTGTAGAGACCGTTCATCAGGGCCAACAGCTTCTTCACCTGATAGGTGAATGGCATGATTTTGCCGTCCCGCTCCAGCGTTGCGCTACCGGAACCGGACAAGCTGACCCGTTGAACCGGAAAGGCGGTGTTGCCGGGATGACGGGTCAGACGGATGTGGACGTCGTCGATACGATAGGTCAACGGCGGGCTGCCCGATTCAGGGCTGCAATACGCCCAGCCATGGCCGCCGGCATCCCAAGGCATGCGATAACGATCAGCAGCGCGCCGGCAATAAATTCGTTCGGTATCCTAATGGGAGAGTCGTGCTTGAGCTTGAATCCGGCGATGAATTGTGCATTCCCAAGCTCACATTTGGAATTAGCCCATTGGTCCGTATCGGCTTTGTCGGCTTCGGATATCATTTGACTTCACCCTTCTCGAAAATTGCTGCCGGCAGTTTTATCCGGCAAGAAATTCGGGACCCCTCTTCGGGGTCCCGAGTCGTTTAGCCCATCGTGATACCGGATGCACGGCGGCGTACAATCGCACCCAGAACAGCCAGACCCGCAAGCAGCATGGCGTATGTTTCGGGTTCGGCACGACCGCTACATAGCCGAGATCCTTTAGAATGCCGACTTCGATCGCACTATAGTCGCGCATTTGCGGGCCTGCGTAGCTCGCGGGTGACATCAGCGTTTC
>CAWKMH010000063.1:0-19741 GCA_963850515.1 uncultured beta proteobacterium | reverse complement strand
TCAAACTCAAGGACCGGTTGGTATTCATGGATTTCATAACGGACCAGACCGAGAATGTTTTTCCCATGGTGCCTGGCGGAAAAGGTCTCTCCGAGATGATTCTGGTATAAACAATGCGACATATCATTTCTCTCTTGATGGAAAACGAAGCGGGCGCGCTGTCTCGCGTAGCCGGCCTGTTCTCGTCGCGTGGCTACAATATTGAATCGCTGACTGTCGCCGCCACCGAAGACCCGACCCTGTCTCGCATGACGCTGGTTACCGTGGGATCGGATGACGTGGTCGAGCAGATAACCAAGCAACTGAACAAACTCATTGAAGTGGTCAAAGTGGTGGATCTGAGCGAAGGCGATCATATCGAACGCGAACTTATGCTGATGAAAGTACGCGCGGTAGGAAAGGACCGCGATGAGATAAAGCGTATGGCTGATATTTTTCGTGGCCGCATCATTGATGTGACTGATAAATCATACACGATCGAACTGACCGGCACCGGTTCCAAGCTTGACGCATTTCTTGAGGCAATGGAACAGGGCGCGATCCTGGAGACGGTGCGGACGGGCGCCTCCGGCATCGGCCGTGGTGAACGGATATTGAAGGTATAGCAGCACGCTGCGGAATAGCCGAATATTTCCGCTATCGCCGTGCTCCCTGGCTGTATTTCTATTTTTGAGCAGAAAGGAAACCATGAACGTTTATTACGATAAAGATGCCGACTTGTCGCTCATCAAGGACAAGAAGGTTACTATTGTGGGCTACGGCTCGCAGGGCCATGCCCATGCCAATAACCTGAGCGATTCCGGCGTGACGGTGACGGTCGGCTTGCGCAAGGGGGAGCCTCCTGGAGCAAAGCGGAGAAGGCCGGCCTTACTGTAAAAGAAGTGGCGGAAGCCGTGAAGGAGGCCGATGTCGTCATGGTGCTGTTGCCCGATGAGCAGATCGGCGCCGTTTATGCAGCGGAAATCGAGCCCAACCTCAAGGAAGGCGCCACGCTTGCGTTTGCTCATGGCTTCAATATTCATTATGGCCAGGTCTCGCCAAGAGAAGATCTCGACGTCATCATGATCGCTCCCAAAGGTCCGGGCCATCTGGTGCGATCGACCTACACACAGGGTGGCGGCGTACCGTCACTCATTGCCGTGCATCAGGACAAGTCAGGCAGAGCGCGAGACCTGGCGCTCTCCTATGCCGCAGCCAACGGGGGCACGCGCGGGGGAGTGATAGAAACCAATTTCCGCGAGGAGACCGAAACCGATCTCTTCGGCGAGCAGGTCGTGCTGTGCGGAGGTCTTACCGCTTTGATTCAGGCTGGCTTCGAAACGCTGGTTGAAGCAGGATACGCGCCGGAGATGGCCTATTTTGAATGCCTTCACGAGGTGAAGCTGATCGTCGATTTAATCTACGAAGGCGGCATTGCCAATATGCGCTACTCCATCTCCAACAACGCCGAGTACGGAGACATTTCGCGCGGCCCACGCATCGTTACCGATGCTACCCGGGATGAAATGCGCAAGGTATTGCATGAAATTCAGACGGGTGAATATGCCCGTGAATTTATTCTGGAAAATCGTGCCGGCGCGCCCATGCTGAAAGCCAGCCGTCGCCTTGCATCAGCTCATCAGATCGAAACGGTTGGGGCGAAATTGCGCGAGCATGATGCCTTGGATCAACAAGAACAAGCTGGTTGATCAGGCAAAAAACTAAGAAACAAAGAAACAGCGGCTGAATCAATACGGTGTTTGTCACATCTTCCGCTTTGCTTGAGGCCTTGCAAAGCGGAAGCCGCCAGTTAAAGCGGCTGTCGAATCGCTGTCGAATTCGGGGAAAGCTTATGAAAAGTTGCCGGATTGCTTGTTAATGCGGATAGTCGGGCGCTTAATGTCGGGAATCTCCCAATTTCGGGTCCCGCACAGCTATTCGCAGCTACTGTTTACGACAAATCTCATGAGCGCCTAACATGCATCAGTCTCCTATGGGATTGCACACATGATGCATGATCCTCATCCACGCCTCATTCTCAAATCCAAACTGCGCCGTCGCGGCATTTATTTACTGCCCAACCTGTTTACCACCGCAGCCTTGTTTGCCGGATTTTATGCCATCGTGCAGGCCATGAACGGCCGTTTTGAACATTCCGCGGTCTCCATTTTCATTGCAATGGTACTCGACGGTCTGGACGGTCGGGTAGCCCGGTTGACTCATACGCAAAGTGAATTTGGGGCGGAGTACGACAGCCTGTCCGACATGGTGTCATTCGGCGCTGCACCCGCGCTGGTCATATACGAATGGGCCTTGAAAGGCATGGGCAAACTGGGATGGATTGCGGCGTTTATATATTGCGTCTGTGCCGCGCTTCGCCTGGCGCGTTTCAATACCAACATAGAAGTCGTCGATAAGCGGTTTTTTCAGGGGCTGCCCAGCCCCGCCGCCGCCGCGCTGATTGCAGGACTGGTCTGGGTAATGCTAGACTTTGGCATAGCGGGTACGGATATCCGATGGCTCGCCTGGTGTATCACCTTATTCGCGGGCCTCACAATGGTCAGTAATATCCCCTATTACAGCGGCAAGGAAATCAATTTACGCAAAACCGTGCCATTCGTCACCGTTTTGCTGCTGGCGCTGTTCTTTTTCGTTTTGATTCCGAGTCATCCACCGGTTGTGCTGTTCTGCCTCTTTTTACTTTATGCCTTGTCGGGCTATGTCATGTGGATGTGGCGGTTCACCAAGAGAAAAAAATACCTGATGGACCGCAACCATGACCTCATTCGCGGCGCAGACTCTGACCGGGCGTCCCGCGTGGAAAGCGCTGAAAGCGCATTATGAGTCGGTTAAAGCGCTGCATCTGCGTCAGCTTTTTGCAGATGACCCCACACGCGGCGGGCGGTTTACGGCCGAAGCCTCCGGAATTTATCTTGACTATTCGAAAAACCGGATAACCGATGAAACGCTCCGGCTGCTTGTCCAGCTTGCCGAGGAATGCAACTTGCGTGATCGCATCAACGCAATGTTCAGGGGCGATCCAATTAATTTGTCCGAGCAGCGTCCCGCATTGCATATTGCCCTACGCGCACCGAAGGGCGAACAGATCCGTGTCAATGGCATTGACGTAGTACCCGAGGTGCAGGCGGTACTGGATCGGATGGGCGATTTCGCCGACAAGTTTGCGCACTGGGCAATGGCGTGGATATACCGGCAAACGAATTTGCAACGTTGTCAACATCGGCATAGGTGGTTCGGATCTCGGTCCGGTGATGGCCTATGAAGCGCTGCGTTATTACAGTTTGCGCGACCTGAATTTCCGTTTCATATCCAACGTGGACGGCACGGATTTCAAGGAAGCCACGAGGGATATCGATCCGGAAGAAACGTTATCATCGTCTGCTCAAAGACCTTTACCACGAAAGAAACACTCGCGAACGCCAATTCGGCGCGTGAATGGGTTCTGGATAAGATAAAAGACGACCGTGCGGTGGCCAGGCACTTTGTCGCTGTTTCGACAAACGCGGACGAAGTGGCCAAGTTCGGTATCGATACGGGCAACATGTTCGGTTTCTGGGATTGGGTAGGTGGGCGATACTCGATGGATTCTGCGGTCGGCCTCTCGACGATGATCGCCATCGGGCCCGAGAATTTCCGTGCCATGCTGGCAGGCTTTCACGCCATGGATCAGCATTTCCTCGACCGCCCCGATCGAGAAAAACCTGCCCGCTCTCATGGGGTTGCTTGCCATCTGGTACAACAATTTTTTCCAGGCACAGACAATTGCTGTGCTGCCGTACGAGCAATACCTCAAGCGGTTTCCGGCTTATCTGCAGCAACTCACGATGGAGAGCAACGGCAAGAGCGTTACGCTCGATGGCACTCGTGTCGACTACCAGACGTCGCCCATTGTCTGGGGCGAACCGGGCACTAATGGCCAGCACTCTTTCTATCAGCTCATACACCAGGGAACCCGCCTGATCCCGTGTGACTTCATCGGTTTTTGCCAGACTTTGCAGCCCGCTGGGTAATCATCACGACTTGCTCATGGCCAATCTGTTCGCGCAGACTGAAGCATTGGCATTCGGAAAAACCGGATGAAGTGAAAGCGGAGGGAATTCCGACTGGTTATGTCCCCACCGAAGCTTCGAAGGAAACCGCCCAACCAGCACGATCCTCATCGAGCGTCTCACGCCCTACATGCGCTGGGCACTTGGTAGCCCTTTATGAACACAGCGTTTTCACACAAGGGATCGATCTGGAACATTGACTCGTTCGACCAATGGGGCGTCGAATTGGGCAAGGCGTTGGCCAAGCGTATCATGCCGGAACTGGAGAGTATCAGCGAGTTGACCGCTGAAGCATGACAGCTCGACCAATGCACTGATACAACGCTACAACCAGCAAAAAATGAAATAGCTGCACGTCGCCCATCACGCGACCCTCACCTTGCCCGATGCTTGATATATGGAATAAATTCTCAAACCTGTTTTTTAATAACTCTGCAATTCAGGGGACTACAATACTTTCATATAGGATAGCGATAGGCCGAGTCTGCAAACGGCGAACACAAGGGCAGACACAAGAGCGGGAGATTAAAAGTTTAAAGGGGCAAATCTTTTTCAGGCAAGCGTAGTATGGCTTGCTCCACTGGAACCATGCCATGACCCAACAAACGCAATCAGACCAGCTTTGTATCGATACGCTTCGCACCTTGTCGATCGACGCGGTGCAACAGTCAAACTCCGGTCACCCCGGAACACCGAATGGGCGCGGCACCAACGGCATATTGCCTGCTGGCAGTGCTTTCTTCGCTACGATCCATGCGACCCCGAATGGCTGAATCGCGACCGCTTCGTGCTTCCGGCCTGATCATGCCTCGGCCTTCGCCTCTACAGCCCTCTCTATCTGACGGTGTAAAAGCGCCGAGCTCCTCGTTATGATTAGGCTGCAGGCTGGCCGTCACGCTTGATGAGCTCAAGCGCTTCCAGCAGACGGCAAGCCGCTGCACCGGCCACCGAATACGGCTGGACCTCCGGTGTCGAAACCACTACCGGCCCGCTCGGGCAGGGTTGTGAAGGGACGCTAAAATTCCGGTTGACGCTCTTGCGTCGGTTACCGGCACAGTGAAGAGAGGCAACATGGCCGCTGAAAAAATTGCTGAAAAGATCAGTCCGCTGGCAGGAAAACCTGCCCAGCCGGCAATGCTGGTGGACGTGCCCAAGCTTGTTACTGCTTATTACGCGCTGATTCCCGATTGGACGGTGCCGGTACAAAGGGTCGCATTCGGCACTTCGGGACATCGCGGGTCTTCACTGGAAGCAAGCTTCAATGAATGGCACATCCTGTCTATCACCCAGGCGATTTGCCTGTATCGCGCAACGGCAACACATCGATGGTCCACTATTTCTTGGATTGACACGCATGCGCTTTCCGAGCCGGCATATGCCAGCGCACTTGAAGTACTGGCCGCGAACGGCGTTGAAGTCATGCTGGCAAAAAATGGCGAATATACGCCTACCCCCGCTGTTTCCCACGCCATACTGACGTATAACCGGGGACGGAACGGATGGATTTGCCGATGGCATCGTCATTACGCCTTCTCACAACCCGCCGGAGAGTGGCGGCTTTAAGTACAATCCGCCGCACGGTGGCCCGGCGGGCGTTGAAATCACTGGCTGGATCGAATCCAGTCCAATGAGTTTCTGGAAAGAATCTGGCAGAAGTGAAAAGAATGCGTTTTGAAAGCGCGTTGCGCGCCTCTACAACGCACCGGCACGACTTTCTCAACACTTATGTCAACGATCTTCATAACGTAATCGATGTAGACGCCATACGCGGCACGAATATCAGCATGGGAGTCGATCCGCTAGGTGGCGCCGGAATTCACTACTGGGGTGCGATTGCGGACCATTACCGGCTCAATCTCGCGGTGGTGAACAATGTTGTCGACCCAACCTTCCGCTTCATGACAATCGATTGGGACGGCAAAATTCGCATGGACCCGTCGTCGCGCTACGCCATGCAAGGCTTGATCAATTTGAAGGATCGCTACGACATTGCCTTCGCTTGTGATACGGACCATGATCGGCATGGCATCGTCACCCGAAGCGAGGGCCTGCTGCCGGCGGACCATTATCTTTCGGTGGCTGTTTATTATTTGCTCCAGTATCGCCCAGAATGGGGTAGTGGCATTGCGATAGGCAAAACAGTGGTAAGCAGCCAGATAATCGACAGGGTGACCGCGAAACTGGGCCGGAAGCTTTACGAAGTGCCGGTCGGTTTCAAATGGTTCGCAAATGGGCTGTGCGACGGCTCGCTCGGTTTTTGCGGTGAGGAAAGCGCGGGAGCATCTTTCCTCCGCCTGGACGGCACGGTCTGGACGACGGACAAGGATGGGATCATCCCCGCGCTGCTATCGGCCGAGATCACCTCGCGCATGGGGCGGGACCCCGGTGAGATATACCGCCAGCTCGAAGAGGAATTTGGCCATTCTGTCATTAAACGCATCGATGCACCCGCCACCCGGGAGCAAAAAGGGCTGCTGGCTAAACTTTCTCCACAGCAGGTCCACTCCTCGGACCTGGCCGGTGAAAAGATAAAGAATATTCTCACCCAGGCGCCGGGGAATCATGCGCCTATCGGCGGAATCAAGGTTATCGCTGAAAATGGATGGTTCGCGGCGCGCCCGTCCGGTACTGAAGATCTCTTTAAAATTTATGCGGAAAGCTTCCGGGGAACGGATCACCTGCATCATATCGTAGAGGAAGCGCAGGCAATTGTCGGTGATGCGCTTGCTGCGGCGTCCCATGGTGAACCCGCCTGAGACATTAATGAAGTAATTCGATTCCAGCCACTTTATCACCTTGGTTCGGCCGGGGAGAGGAACTTAAATGGAAGTTGCTTGCTTAGTTCAGGCGTGTTCCCCCGGAGATGCGGACGTAGAGAAGGGTCGAAAATGTTTTGCTGAAATCCTGGTTTTGGTGGAGAAAGTAACTATTCCCGCTGCTCCTCAACACCTCAATCCCAAATCGTGGCGGCAACGATATGGCTTCCGGTTCGCCGAAAACGAAACTCGTCATTTATGTAGCCATCATAGGCAATCTTGCGATCGCCTTGATGAAATTCCTGGCTGCGGCGCATACCGGCAGTTCGGCCATGCTGTCGGAAGGCATTCATTCCACGGTCGACACCGGCAATCAACTATTACTGCTCCTTGGCGTCAATCGCAGCCGTCAGCCGGCGGATTCCCGGCACCCCTATGGATATGGCAAAGAACTTTACTTCTGGAGCCTGATTGTCGCCATGGTGCTCTTCGGTATCGGCGGCGGGATGGCAATTTACGAGGGGATTACTCATATTGCACATCCACGGCCCCTGGAAGAACCATTTCTGGCATATGTGATACTTGGCATTTCCATGTTGCTGGAAGGAATCTCCTGGTCTTTTGCATTACGTGCGCTTCTGGCGGAAAAAGGGAAACATACCTTATGGCAGGCCTTGCGTCGCAGCTACGACCCCTCTGTGTTGACAGTACTGCTCGAGGATACAGCGGCGCTGATCGGCCTCACAGCCGCCTTTATCGGTGTCTATCTCACCCATCGTTTCAACAATCCCTATTTCGATGGCGCGGCCTCGATCCTGATCGGTATAACCTTGTGCATCGTATCCCTGATACTGATCCGCGAAAGCAAAGGACTCCTGGTGGGCGAAGCGGCGACACCGGAGGTCGTGGCAAGCGTAACCGCCCTCACGCTCGATGATCCATCGGTAATAGCAGTGAGCCAGGTTCTGACTCTTGTGTTCGGCCCGGAGGAAGTATTATTGAATATTGAGGCGCAGTTCGTTCCATCGTTGTCGGTAAACGAACTGGCGAAGGTTGTTTCCCGGCTGCAATCGACGATCCGCCGATATCACCCGAGCATCAAGAGAATATTTATTGAGGTGGCGCCGACGACACAATGACAATCAAGAGGCGCAGGCGGAGATATGCCGTACGTTCGAACCAACTTAGCGTGCACGAAATTCGATTCTTAACTGCAAGGAGGATCAAGATGCAAATCGGGATGATCGGACTAGGACGTATGGGCATCAACATGGCGGCCCGGCTGATACAAGCCGGAATTGAATGCGTGGTTTACGACCCTCGCACCGAAGCTGTCCAGGAATTGGAGCAAAAAGGCGCCATCGGAGCGGGCTCACTGGAAGATTTGGTCGCTCGTCTGAGCAAGCCGCGCGTAGTGTGGTTGATGGTACCTGCAGCCGCGGTTGATGCGATTCTTTCAAAACTGGTACCTCTTGTAGAGGAGAACGACATTATCATCGACGGCGGCAATTCCTATTACCACGACGATATCAGGCGTGGCGCCGAACTACGGTCCAAGGGGATCCATTACGTCGATGTGGGAACAAGCGGGGGCGTTGCCGGCCGTGAGCGCGGATACTGCCTGATGATCGGCGGGGAAAACCGGGATTGTCGAGCACCTCGATCCGATCTTTGCCGCACTGGCGCCCGGAATCGGGGCAGCGCCACGTACCTTCGGCCGCACCAGAGCTGGCAGCACCGCCGAGCAAGGCTATCTTCACTGTGGACCGTACGGTGCCGGTCATTTCGTCAAGATGGTCCATAATGGAATTGAATATGGCCTGATGGCGGCCTATGCCGAAGGCCTGAATATCCTGCACAGCGCCAACGCCGGCAAGGCAGCGCACGATACAGATGCCGAAACGGCACCGATGCGCAATCCCGAATTCTACCAGTATGAGCTGGATCTTCCGGAAATCGCGGAAGTCTGGCGTCGTGGCAGCGTTGTTGCGTCGTGGCTGCTCGATCTGACAGCGGAGGCTTTGATCGAGGATGCAGATCTCACCAAATTTTCGGGACGCGTGTCGGATTCGGGCGAGGGACGCTGGACCACGCTGGCGGCCGTTGACGAGGGTGTGCCGGTGCCGGTAATCGCCGCGGCGCTTTTCAGCCGTTTTGAATCCCGCGGCAATGCCGATTATGCCGACCGGCTGCTTTCGGCGATGAGAAAGCGGTTTGGCGGACATGACGAGAAAAAAGGAACGAGCTGAGATGGGTGGGGGGAATAAGGCAAACGACGGAAAAGCTGCGTCCGATGCGCTCGTGCTGTTCGGCGTGACGGGCGACCTTGCTTACAAGAAGATTTTTCCGGCGCTTTATGCGATGGTAAAGCAAGGCTCCCTGGATGTACCCGTAATCGGCGTGGCCTCGTCGTCATGGAATATCGCCCAGCTTCGCGACAGGGTAGCGGAAGCTGTAAAACAGTCCGGAAAGATCGATGACCAGCCTGCGCTTGACCGTCTTCTTTCGTTGTTCCGATACGTTTCTGGCGATTACAATAATCCGGAAACGTTCAAAATGCTCAAGCAGGTGCTGGGAAATGCCCAGCGGCCAGCGCATTACCTCGCCATACCCCCTGCTCTTTTCGCTACTGTTATAAAAAGCCTGGGTGCCACCGGCCTGGCCGATGGTGCCAGAGTCATTGTCGAGAAGCCATTTGGACGCGACCTCGCTTCTGCACGCGAGCTCAATCGCGTCGCGCGCGCGGCATTTCCGGAAAATTCCATTTTCCGTATCGACCATTTTCTGGGGAAGGAGGCGATAATGAATATCCTCTACTTCCGCTTCGCCAACTCGTTCCTGGAACCGATCTGGAACCGGAACTATATAGCCGGCATACAGATAACGCTGGCCGAGGATTTTGGCGTAGAGGGACGCGGAGGATTTTACGAATCCGCGGGTTGCCTGCGCGACGTAGTTCAAAACCATATTTTCCAGATCATTGCGCTGCTTGCCATGGAGCCGCCAACGTATAGGGGCTTCGGTGCGGTTCAAGGCGAAAAAGCAAACGTGTTCCGCGCAATGCGGCCGTTGAGCCCGGATGACCTGGTGCGAGGTCAATATGTCGGTTATCGCGAGGAAGCAGACGTAGCAAAGAGACTCCGACGTCGAAACATTTTGCGCCTTGCGTCTATTTATCGACTCCTGGCGCTGGGGCGGGGTCCCGTGGTATTTACGCTCAGGCAAATTTCTCGCCGAGACAGCCACGGAAGTTCTTGTCCAGCTAAAACCTCCGCCGCAAAGGCTTTTTGCCGACTCGGTACCGGACCCTCAAACTTGCAGCGCCAACTATTTGCGCTTCCAGCTTTCCCCTATCTCCACCGTCGCTATCGCTGCGCGAGTTAAACGTACGGGAAAAGAGTTTATTGGCGATCGAGCGAGAACTCTGCCTGGTCGAAGAACATTTTGGACAGGAATTGCCTTACGAACGGCTTTTGCATGACGCCATGATGGGTGATGGAGCGTTGTTTACGCGTGAGGATGCAGTGGAGGCCGCCTGGGCAACGCTCGATAATGTCCTGAAGACACACCATCCGGTCATTCCCTACGCGCGTGGGAGCTGGGGACCCGAAGCCGCGGATACATTGATTGCACCCGATAATTGCTGGCACAATCCAAAGTCGGGAATCTGATATGAAACAAGCAACCAAGCCCTGCGGCGGCGACAAGCGGCTAATACCTAAGCACTAAGCAAGTAGGGTTAACGCATTCTTAACATTTAGGCGACTGTTTTTTCACACCGGGCATGTTATTTTTAAATCGCATAACGTCATACCCATGCCCTTCATTTCAAGCATCACACTTTTGAGGACACTTACTATGAATGCACCATCGACTCGGTTATTACCGCTGGCATCGATTGTTTCCGCCCTTTTCCTGTACGGCCTGCCTGCTGCGCATGCAGCTCCCCAGCAAAGTCCCATCGACATCACTGCGGCGAATACAAAATTCCAGACGCTATCGCCGATGCAATTTAACTTGAGCTCTGACACTACGCTAAACGTGATCAACAATGGTTCGCCTGATGAGTTCGCAACCGCCGCCAGAGCCATTGTTCACGCTGGTGATGGATCAATGACAGTGGATGGAGATACCTATCAATTGGCCCAGTTTCACTTCCATACACCCGCAGAGCATCTGGAGAATGGCAAGGTGTTTCCCATGGAAATGCATTTGGTATTTGAAGACGCAAGCAAGCACATTCTCGTTGTCGGCCGGTGGATCGAGGTAGGTGCGTCCAATGCCGCGCTTGAACCCATTTTCTCCGATTTGCCCAAGACCACGACGCAGACGCACGTTTTCAACCACTTTGATCTGAACGCGCTGCTGCCGTCCAACATGGAATCCTTCCGCTATGATGGCTCACTGACGACGCCCCCTTTCTCCGAGGGTGTAAAATGGATCGATCTGGCTCAGCCGCTGCAAATGTCCGCGGCTGAGATCAATGCGTATAGTTCGCTCTTTCCGAATGGCGACGCGCGTGAGATTCAAGATCTTAACGGGCGCATCGTGCTCACGGATGTACCGGGCTTCGCCGCCGCAGTTCCCGAGCCGGAAACCTATGCAATGCTGCTGGTTGGGCTGGGGTTGATAGGCTTTGTCGCAAACCGCAAAAATATGCGCTTGGGCAAACCGGGGCTTGTCGGGTCTATTGCGTAAGCGCCGGAAGCCGGTTAAATACTATATGCGTCCACCATCACGAGATGGTGGACAGCCAACCCTCTTCCATTCCAATTTCCTGCTGATAATCTGATTTTCGCACTAACCCGGAACGCACGACTCTGTTCGTCACCCGATCCTTCTCGTCTTCTTTTCCTGTTTACCTTTGAATCTTTCGCCCATGTCAGGAAGCAGGAACGCATCAAGCATTCAATGGTTGGAACCCGAATGCTCCTCTCCTGTCCAACGCCCATGCACCAGTTGCTCATTGCGGGTTATGGAGCAAAATTTATGGGCATGAGGCTGCCGGTTGGGTCTACTTGCGTTAAGATTCGAGAAACAGGCGTAGTATTTCATTTTTGTCTTCTCCCGACCTGAATAAAAGGTACTTATGAAACATTCTTTCATTCTGAAAAACTCCGCAACCCGGTCTTTAATAATTGCCGGGACCCTGATTCTCGGCACAGTCGGGATATCCCATGCACAGACTGCACCGACTGATAGGGCCGCACAAGGTGGAGCCCATTTGCTCGCGCAGGCTGGCTCAAGCGCCGAGCAGCCGGCTTCCGGCTGGAAAGATCCTGTAACAGGCCAGGCTACCGCTCCCGAAGGTAATACCGCTGCGCCTGCTCAGGCTGCACTGCAGGCGGCAGCCAAACTGATCCTTCATCAGGCTGGTCAGCAGCCGGGCAACAGACATCTGGCTCGTGCCAGCACGCCACTCCTGAGCAGGAAAGTTTTCTCTGCAAGGTCGTGCGTATCCTGTATCGGGCTGAGTCGCCGCGCGGGCCCAACCGCGACATGGACGAAAACGTCTCGGTTGGCGGTGCTGGAGGTTGATTTTGTGGTCAGGGGATATCGGAGACGTTGGCGAATAAAGGAGAACTGATATAAAACATACTTTTTGGGCTGAAAAAGCAGTGGTTCGCTTTATGTTGTTTGCTGCTACCATGATTCTCCTTCCAATAGCCCCGCTCCAGGCGCAGGCGGACGGAGAGCCTCCCGCGTCCCAGGAAGAGAAAGGCAAGGTTACCTGTCAGGACGTTTCGCCGCCAGGAAGCGGAAATTCGACACCCATGGAGAAGGCACCTGATCAGGCAAGCGCAACAAGCGAGACCTGTGAAGAGCAGGCAGCCACAAGCTGGACTACACCGCCGAAGGAAAGCCTGTTTAGAAAAATTCTAAGAGTTCTCTACGGACCTAATACGCCTCCTGGCCCGAACACAGACGTGGATACGAATATTTCAGCGGGAGGAGCGGCGGGAGGGTAATTCCTGGTTAAGTTTACAACTTGAATTAAGTCGGTCGGAAATTTTCGGAGCACCGTCTCCCGTCTTGTTGCATGTTCAACGCTCCAGTTATAGAGCAAAGTCGACCGACAGCGAAAGGCAATATGCCGCCGCCTGTTGCGGCAGCAATCTGCAGCACAGATTTCTATTATTTTTATTTCTTCAGCGTCGTGACTTCGTCGATCTTATTGTCCTGATCGTATGAAACCTCGTATGCCATCTCGTCGCCGCTGAAGATTGCTTCCGCGGGGTACCGACAACCTCCCACAACCCGAATGTCGCTACATCGGCAGCGCCATGAACTAGCGCCCTGCCAGCTTTTGCTCCCGTACTGTAGCCTTGAACGAACTTGAAAATTTCGTATTTCCTTCCGCTTCGCGTTTCTGACACGGCGGGCGCGCCAAACTCGCCAAGAAGCACGCTTCTGGGCGTTCCTACCCTGAACAAATCCACATTCTTCTTGTCCGGCTGGTCAATCGCCATGAACACGGAGCATCCGGAACTAAAAAGCAACAGCGCCGCAAAAAGAAATCTTGCCAGATGTTTGTACATCATGTCTCAAATTCTCAATGGTCGACCCCGCGTTCTGCACTCGCCAATTCCAGACTGCGTGCCTGCGATCCGGTAATAATGCAGCTTGCGGCAAAGTATAAGGCTGGGTTTGAATGGGAGTTTTTCACGGTAAGCCGAAGTTTATGTGGTCGCTTGTAAAGCGTGCCAAGCACGACATAGACCTATTAATGCAAACCGGTGATAACGATCATATCACCGTAAATTTACCCGCTACACACTATACCTTCCAGGATACGATAACCACTAATGAATAGTGGTTTTGCATAATATCTTGACTAACTCTTCAGTTCTATTTACCATTCCTCACGCATTTTTCACATTCCCGTAACGTTTTTTTCATGGGCACGGTGTTATTTTCGACTCAAGCAAGAATTCCAAAAAAAATCACAATCAACTGAGCGATTACCATGGCGGACATAGTTTCCAAATAAGATATGAACATTTTTGAATCTTCAAGTCTTCGCTGTTCAACTTTGATATCGGGAGTATCTATGAAGTTTCGTTTCCCCCTAAGTCTCTTGTCCTGCTGCCTGTTTCCGGCTTCTCTATATGCCCAGGCCATTGACCTTTATGTGGATACCAAGACCAAGCAGATCTATGCCGAACCGGGAGCCGACCGCGTCCGCATGGGCTCTTTCGAAAGAGTTTCGGATAAGCCAGCCACCCCAGCTCCCAGCGCAGTAACAGGTCCATTACCTCCCGGTGTACAGGTCGGTCCCAACGTGGGTCAGGGCGTTCCAATGGGGCCGGGCGCCACGATAGCAGGTGTGAAAAAGCCGGAGGGTGGCTTCGGCTTCGCAAACTGGAAGGATAAAGATCCTTTCAAATGGAATCTGAACGGCGATGGAAGCCAGTACATCAAATTCGGTTTTCTTAACCAGGTTCAATTACGGTACGAACAAAACAATCCGGGATCCCTGGTACAGGGCCAACCTGTGGATGATACAACGGATATCGGCCTACGCCGGACCCGTCTCGTCGTACAAGGGCAACTTACCGACAGGGTATATTTTTACACCCAGTACGGGATGAATAACCAGAACTTCCTGACTCAGCAGAACGGTAATCGACACATCGCCGCGTACTTTCATGACGCCTTCGGTGAACTGCGGTTGACTGAGGGAAATCAAATGACCATAGGGGGCGGACTTGGCATGTTCAACGGCCTGTCCCGCTTCAGCGCGCCCAGCGTCAGCACCATCATGACACTGGATGTTCCGCTTCTTGCTCAATACACGACGGAACGGACATCTTCGTTCAACAGGCAATATGGCGTCTACCTTCGCGGTCAGGTCAGCAAATTTCGCTATATGATAGCTGCGAACGATTCGTTTCCGATAACGACCGACGGAATAGCGAATGACGGCGCCATCAACGCGACGGTGGCCAATTTTGCCCAGGTTGGTCATCATAAAAATTACACCGGCATGTTCTACTGGAATTTCTGGGACGTTGAACCCAACACCAACCCCTACATGCAGGGTACCTATCTCGGCAAGAAGAGCATATTGAATCTTGAAGCCGGTTTTGCCACCCAGAAAGCTGCCATGTGGACAGGCACTGAGGCTAATCCTCAGTTTAGTGACATGACTCACTGATAAGTTCAGGTTAGCTGGATGCACCGTTGGACAAGGAGAAGGAAACCGCCATATCCGCTTACGTCGGATACTTCCACATGAACTATGGGCCCAATTATCTTCGCATGAACGGAAATGGCCAGAATTCGGCTAACGGATCAGGCCCAGGTGTCAGTAGAAATGGTCCCGGCAATACTTACCCAATGTTTGGCACAGGCGACATGTGGTACGCGCAGGCGGGATATCTATTGCCTAAAAGCTTGCTTGGGTCAAATAACGGCCAACTGCAGGTCTATACATCGATAACAAGCGCAGGCTGGGACGCACTCCATGATCAAATGAACGTGTTTAACGGCGGCATCAATTGGCTGTTACACGGTCATAACAGTAAGATCACCTTTGATTACCAGAACAGACCCGTATTCCGCGCCAACTCTGCCGGCGATATCGTTAAAACTTCCAGCAGAGGACAGTTCGTATTGCAATATCAGGTTGCTTCTAGTCGATTTTTCCCTCCTTCACTAGCCCCAGGTGCGACCCCGATGGTTCGGGCTCGCTTGGGGTCATTCCTTCCGTATTTCTTCCTGATACTACACCTGATGCCTAAAAATCAGATTCCGCCGATCGCTGCCTGGTCATACCGCGTAATTTTACGCGGCCTGGAATAAAAACCAAAGAACCGCCCCGCCTCTTCCCCTCCCCACTCGAAACTCGCCCCATCAATTGCCTCGCCACCTCCGCTTATCTTTTCATTCTGACTCGCCCGCTTGTAATAAGTTCAATTCAGTCTAATCCCGCGAATATCCTGAAGCTAGCGCAGAAAAGGACACTGGAAGCGGCGCCGTCCTTGGTGTTCTTGCATGTGCCAGATAGAAAACTCGCTTGCCTGTGTTTTATCCTGCATCCCGCAGCGGGCCGCTCATTTTTCAGCTAAGCACCATACCGAAGAGGATTTTTCATATCTGCGATATCCTGCGAGCTTCACCTTTCCGTTCAGTTGCCGGATCCAGGATTATGAATTTCGGAATTGTGAAGAAATTGTGAGTTCGGTGGCGAACAGAAATATCGCGTCTGGAGCGTAGCATTCAATCATCCTCCTCGGCTTGGCCGAAAGCCGGGTTGCAGCCAGACGACGAAATCAGCGACGCGTCGCTTATCCAGACCGCAAGATCAAACGGAGGATTGCGAAATGAAGGGAAATGTCAGCGATTTTATGGTGAAGCGTTTGGCCGAATGGGGCGTCAAACGTATCTTCGGTTTTCCGGGCGATGGCATCAATGGTATTTTGGGCGCGCTAAACCGCGCTGACGGGGAGATCGACTTTATCCAGGTGCGACATGAAGAAATGGCTGCCTTCATGGCCTGCGCTCATGCGAAATTCACTGGGGAGGTAGGTGTATGTCTGGCCACCTCCGGCCCGGGTGCAATCCATTTGCTCAATGGCTTATATGACGCCAAGCTCGACCATCAGCCGGTGGTAGCCATTGTAGGCCAGGCAAACGGCCTCGCTGGGGGGTAGTTTTCAGCAGGAAGTGGACCTTATCTCACTATTTAAGGACGTCGCGCGGGAATACGTGCATATGGCGTCGACGCCTTCGCAGATGCGCCACCTCATCGATCGCGCCATGCGCATCGCCCAGGTTGAGCGAAACGTATGCTGCATCATTGTTCCGAGCGACATTCAGGAGATGGATGCCGAAAAGCCTCCGCGAAAGCATGGCGCGATCCATTCGGGAATCGGCTACAAGGCGCCCCGTGTCGTACCCCAGGCCGAAGATTTGCGCCGCGCTGCCGACGCGCTTAACGGCGGGTCAAAAGTAGCCATGCTGGTCGGTGCGGGGGCGCTGAATGCTACGCGGGAAGTGCTGGAGGTTGCCGACCTGCTCGGTGCCGGTATCGCCAAAGCTTTGCTGGGCAAGGCGGCGGTTTCCGATGGTCTGCCCTTTGTAACGGGCTCGATCGGCCTGCTGGGCACCAGGCCGAGCTACGACCTCATGATGGAATGCGATACATTGCTGATGGTCGGATCGAGCTTTCCCTATTCCGAATTTTTGCCGGAGGAAGGCCAGGCGCGCGGTGTGCAAATCGATATTGATGGCCGCATGCTGAGTATTCGCTATCCGATGGAAGTGAACCTGGTTGGCGACAGCAGGGAAACACTGAGGTCTCTGATCCCTTTGCTAAAAAGAAAAGATGACCGGGCCTGGCGGACCCGAATCGAAAAGCATGTCGGGCAGTGGTGGAAAACCATGGAAGCCCGGGCCATGGAGTCAGCCAATCCAATCAATCCGCAACGGGTGTTCTGGGAATTATCTTCGCGTCTCCCCGATTATTGCATTCTTACCTGCGATTCGGGTTCTTCAGCCAACTGGTATGCGCGCGATTTAAAGATCCGGGAAGGGATGATGGCATCTCTCTCAGGTGGACTGGCCACTATGGGACCGGGCGTGCCTTATGCTATCGCGGCTAAATTCGCACACCCGGATCGTACGGTGATTGCCATGGTCGGGGACGGCGCGATACAAATGAATGGAATGAACGAACTCATCACTATCGGTAAATATTGGCGCCGCTGGAGCAGCCCGCACCTCATCATCATGGTACTGAACAACCGCGACTTGAATCAGGTGACGTGGGAACAGCGTGTCATGGAGGGCGACCCGAAATTCGAAGCTTCGCAGGAAGTGCCAGATTTCCTTATGCACGCTATGCTGAATTGATCGGCCTGCGAGGCATCCGTGTCGATCGGCCCGAAGAGCTCGGCAGCGCATGGGAATATGCATTGAGCGCGGACCGTCCCACTGTGCTGAAGCCTACACTGATCCTGACGTACCCCCGCTGCCGCCCCACGTTACTTTTAAACAGGCCAAAGGGTATGCAGCCGCAATACTGAATGGGGATCCGGACGCCCGCGACATCATCAAGTCTTCCGCCAAGCAGATTTTCGCTTAGCCGGATTTTGGCTTACTGGGGTCTGAAATGGAAACAGCCGCTCCCTCGCTGCGCAGGAAAGGCAATCCCTGTATCTCGGGGATACGGGTATCCACTTTTACCATTCCTACCGCCACGCCAGAATCTGATGGCACGCTCGAATGGAATGCGACGACGCTGGTGCTGGTCGAAATCGATGGAGGAGGAAAGACCGGCATCGGCTTTAGTTACGCAGATACCGCTACCGCACAACTGATTCACGATACGCTGGCCGGCACCGTTATCGGTCGTGACGCTCTTGCTGTAGGGGATTGCTGGAACGCCATGGTAGCTGCCATCCGCAATCTCGGCCGTCCCGGCATCAGCTCAATGGCGATTGCCGCGGTGGATAATGCCCTATGGGACCTGAAGGCCCGGATTCTTGATCTACCGCTCGTTTCATTGCTGGGTCAAGTCGCACAGCTGTCCCTGCCTATGGGAGTGGCGGCTTCACCTCTTATAGTATTACTGAATTACAAAAGCAACTTTCCGGCTGGACATCCAGTGGAATTCAGCGCGTGAAAATGAAGGTCGGGCGCGAGCCGGACAAAGATATCACACGCGTCGCTGCCGCACGCGAAGCCATCGGCGAGAATAGCCAGCTTTTTGTAGATGCCAATGGCGCATATTCACGCAAGCAGGCGATGGCGATGGCATTTTCTTTCGCCGAATCGGGCGTTTCCTGGTTTGAAGAGCCTGTTTCAAGCGACGATCTTCAGGGCCTGCGGCTGATGCGCGACAGAGCTCCGCCGGGAATGGATATCAGTGCGGGAGAATATGGATATCACAGCAAATATTTTTGCCGCATGCTGCAAGCGGACGCCGTCGATGTTCTCCAGGCGGATGCGACCCGTTGCGCGGGCATAACCGGCTTCCTTGAGGCAGCCGCCCTTTGTAAGGCGTTTAATTTACCGCTTTCCAGCCACTGCGCGCCTTCGATTCATATTCACCCCTGTTGCGCCGCAACATCGATCCGCCATCTCGAATATTTTTATGACCATGTCCGGATAAAACAGATGCTGTTTGATGGCGCGATCGAACCCAAAGATGGGCTTCTGCATCCGGATCTCACTCGGCCCGGCTTTGGGCTGGAATTCAAGCGTACGGACGCGACACGATACGCGGCATGAACATCCGACACATCCGTTCAACCGTCGCCAGGAGCAAGATAACCATGACAACGTCGCTTCTCGATTCACAGGCTTTGGCAGGCGAATTAAAAGGCGAGATTAAAGGTGAGGTGCGCTTTGACGACGGCAGCCGGGCGCTTTATGCCACCGATGGGTCACCCACATGTCTGGATCGGCAATTCCTCGACGCTTGGTAGCGCGCGCCACGCGCCTTCGAGCAGCGGTAAATGCCGCCTGCGGTGAGATCGCTGTTGAAGCCGCGCTCTTCCGTAGTCGCCCCGACGATAAGGCGGCCATCCTCGCGCGGCACAGATAGACGCGCGGCGTCCAGACGACATGACGCAGCAGCGGCGCCGCCGGATACATGCGCAGCGCCAGCATCTGGCCTTTGATCGGCCGCACCGGCGGTTTCGCTGTTTGCGGCAGGCCGGCGATCTCGCCCGACCAGGCGCCCGCCGCGAGCAAAACGACATCGGCTTCGACGCGCCGATTTCAAGCGCAACGCCGGTCACGCGGCCGGCGGTGTCGCGATCGCCGCGACTCTGGTGTGCTCATGCAGCTTGCCGCCGGCGGCGATGAAGGCCACGCGCAGCGCCCGCACCAGCTTGCGGTTCTCGACCTGATGATCGCCGGCGCAATAGACCGCGGCGGCGAGATTGGGATGAAGATAGCGGCTCTCTCTGACGGGCTTGCCCGCCC
>CAWKMH010000062.1:0-23653 GCA_963850515.1 uncultured beta proteobacterium | reverse complement strand
TAAAGGACTGGAGTTCAGCGGTAAATATCCCTGACTATATAGGTCGGACGGTTCTGCACCTGGGTGAATACTTTTCCCAGATATATACCAACGATGCCCGTCGCCGTGGTCAAAATACCAAGACTAAGCGTCATGACAGTCATTAGCGAGGTGAAACCCAGCAGAGTGTCGTCAAAAAATAATTTCCGAAAGATCAGGTAGAAAGCAAAGGAGAAACTTAGCAGAGTAATGGTTACCCCGGTGTTGAACAGCCATACCAGAGGCTGAGCGGAAAAAGAACTCACTGCGTTAACCATCAAGCCAATGCGCCGCATGAGCGTATAGGTACCGCCGCCGGCGCGCTGTTTCTTGACGACGGGTAGGCCGATCTGCTGAAACCCTGTCCAGCTCATCATGCCGCTAAGAAACAGGTTGCGGTCGCCCATTTGCAGCAGCGCTTCGATATAGCGGCGCGACATGATCCTTTCGGTAAGGGTGTTTTCAGGAATCTTTATATCGCTGAGCAAATTGAATCCCTTCCAGAACAGGCCTCCACTTATCTGCTCGAATCGTCCACCCTTGCGGGCTTCCTGGTAACCAAAAACAACGTCGCAACCTGATTCGCGAAGCTTATGGTGAAACTCGGCCAATATTAAAGGCGAGACTTCCAGATCGCAATCGATGAGGAAAACAAGTTTCCCCCGCGCATGCTGCAACCCGGCTTGTATCGCATGATGATGGCCAAAGTTGCGTGAAAGATCAATTATCGCCAATTGGGAAATGTCAGCCCTGCGTTCCAGCGCATAGGCTAATGAGTCGTCCGGGGACCCATCATTGACTAGCAATATCTCAAAGTGATCACATTTTATGTCGGATAAAGCTTGCAGGCATTCGGCAAGAAACCGCTCCAGGAACGGCCGCGATCGATACATGGTAGAGACGATGGTAATCTCGGGCAGTATTTCGGCAGTCTGGGATTGTTTTGTCATCTACCGCTATCCTGCCGCAGGGTAAAGGATACTGGGGTTTTCCTGGATGCTGCGCCTCGAAAAAGGCAAATCAACCTACGGTGAACGAGTGGATTTCCTCGCATAATGCGGCTCGATTGCGCCCGCACTGCCGATAGTTTTGCACTATCACACCCCGAATCAGCCATATTTCCTCACGTATCCGTCATGCACCTGGGAGTGCAGCAAGTGCAGCAACCCGTTTCTTCGAATTCAACATTTCATTTCCAATCCAGGCGACATACGCGATAACAAATGGCATGACAGGAAAGTGGTAACGCGACTGTCCGGAAAAAACGAGACTGATAAAAGTGAAATAGATCGCGATTACCAAACCGTAATACATTGCTGGTTTTGCGGGTGTACGCAGGAGTTTCCAGATCGCTACCGCGAAGCCGCCCAACAGGAGAAAATAGTAAATCTGATTGATTACGCGCACCGACCGAAACCATTTGGCATGCTGGTCATACCAGGGGGTACCGGCCTGATAGCCCCACTCTCCTTCCCCATCCATGCCCCAGAAGCGGAAGAATTTCTTGGGCGTCATGCCGATAAACGTGCCGGGGTTTTCCAGAATCCACTCCTTGGCGAGCTTGCGAGCGCGTTTATCCGCTGCGACCTGGTCGGCGACGCTAAATTCGGCTTGTTTGAATAGCGGGTCAGTTTCAGAGTAATCATGCCCATAGTCCCCAACGACGGATGGATTATTCCCGGCTAAAAGAGATGTTCCACCGTTTGTCGAGACAGGAATAAATTCATCAAAAACAAGATAGTTGCGAAGGGTCCACGGTGCTATTACAGCCAGCATCAGTATGGAAACCGTTATAGCACGAATGATTCCGTTTTTGAGGTCGGGCAGAGTCCAGTCCCTGGAATAAGCAATCACTGCGAGGATCGGTGCGAGTAGCAGCGTTTGTGTTTTTATTAACGTGGCGAAGCCCAACGTAATCCCACACAACAATATGGCTGACGCAGATTGACGGGTTAGCATCAATAGACTGACAAATAGAAGCAGGCAGGTGTAGAGCATCTCTGAAACAACGAAGGGAATATATGCCGCGTTGTTGGGGTACAGGGTGAGCAGGAGGATACTCAGGCGAGCTGTCGAATTGCTTTTAAAAACTGCTTTCACAAAGTAAAAGAGCAACCAGAAAGTGCAACCCGCCAGAACCAGATTGGCGAATTGCACCGCAACGAGATGCGTACCAGTGAAAGTAAACAAGAGCGCGAGAAATGCGGGGTAGCCGACCGGCCAATAAGCGGTTGGAAAGCCTCCCTCAGAATATGAGCCATGCTCTACGATGATGACAGCCCTGCTGAAATACCACATTGCATCCGAACTGGGTTCTACAGGGACAAAAAGAAGAAGCGCAAGACGGGTCCCGATAAATACGGAAAAGCACACAGGGGTAAACCACGGATACGTGAGCAGGGATTGAAGCCGTGCAAGTAAGGTATCAACTGCCATCGTATTTTTTTCAGAAACGGAAAAATCGATCGGAGCGGCTGCTGAAACACATCATGAGATTTATCTGATCAGGCTGGCGCTCTTTCTTCTTTAAGATATTACCCTTCCTCTTGTTCTTGAGGACATTGCCGTGTCGGAATTTTTGCCGCCACATTTCTATTCGCCGGCAGTGTGACGCCTTGCCGTCAACAGGATTTTCGATTCGGGGATGTGCTTTTCGAGATCAAGCGCCCACGCCTTCCAGAGCGTTGGGAAGCCTTGCTCACCCATGCTTTTGCGTGAAGACATAGTACCGGCTACCAAGATAAAAGACGACGGTATAAGGCACTATGCCTATGGTCTGTGCGAGATATGAATTTATTCCAGCACCATCCCGCAACCCGTAAAGAGTCATCAGATTTGCAATATAGGCAAGCAGAAAGGCCGCAGGAAACGTGCAGCAGTAGGATAAACGCTACCATTGTGGCGAAATGTCCATTTCCTATTTAAAAAAAAACTGATTGACAATCCAAGACTGTATCCAAGCATGTTGGAAACAAGATCGTCGAGCCCTGCAATAGCTTTTGCAGCAAAAATAAGCGACAGGCCAAAAAATGTATTGACAATACCAACTAGAAAAAAGCGGACTGGTTGTAATAAAATTATTTTCATTTTTTCGCCCAGTTGCGGATAGTGCATGCTATAAAATCCGCCAACCCAGAAATGGCAATCCGCTCAACTAAAGAATTACTTGGTCATTAAGGCTGAAACAATTGGTCACGTTCTTCGCAGGTAATCTTTAAAAATGCCACGGCGGTTTATGAGCAGACTCCCGTCAATCCTAAATGGCAAATCCAAATCGTTTCGTGATAAAAAAACCGATTTAGCCCCATGCAGTCATTTAGATCGAAGAATGGCGAGTAACGATACGCCAAAAGGGAGGGATAGTTTTTCTAACAGATATCGCTCGCGCAAAATATTTTATATAGAAGAATATTCAACGGCTCGACAGGAATACTGGATCCGCTTGAGAAACGCTCCCAAGCATGCGATCCTTAAATCTTGCAATAGCAGCCAAAGGAAAAAGAAGCGTATTGAAATGCGATATTTTATCTATTCGTAGGCCAGCATTAATGCCTTTTTTGCACAACTCAGGGGCAGAGTATCGTCGTTTATGGTGCAGGAACTCATCGTGCGTGCTCCACATCCACTGATAGGCTGGGACAGTAAGTAAGATCTTGCCTTCATCACTGAGCAACCTCTTTATAGCAACCAGAGTCGCAAAATCGTCTTCTATATGCTCTAGTACGTCGAAAAGACATATTAAGTCAAACTTTTCATTGGAAAATGGGATATCGGTGGGGCAGAACCCTGCGCGAATATCAAATTGATTCAGAGTCTTTTTATTTGCAATCGCTCTTGCGGTGGCGTCCATCTCAAATGCGCTTACGTGTCCAAAAGATGACAGCATCTCCAAGTTACCACCAGTTCCCGATCCGATTTCTAAAATTCGCGCATCCGATGGCAACGCCAAACGGCTAATAATCGCTGACAACAAAACACGTCTAGCTGAAAACCACCAATGGCGCGACTCAACATCTGACATTTCCAAATAGGCATCGGGATTCATTAATTATTTCGCCCTCACAGTGCTACAATTCTGGCCACTTCGCGCGCCTCATTCAATAGATCGGTACAGCTATCGCCCTTGATTATTGGAAAGATCAGTTACATGATAACGACCGTGGTTCCATAATAGTGTAATAGAAGGTCGTAACGTCAGATACGTCAAGCAATAGTTGGATTATTTTTGTCTTATAAGTGACACCCGCGTAGCGGGTTAATCGTCGGATGGTTGGCGATGCGTTCTCCACAGGTCGGCGGGCCAATACTGGTTTAGCAGATAAAGAGGCCTTCTTTTTGACTCATCAAACATGCGCCCCAGATATTCGCCTATGATGCCGAGAGTGATCAATTGGATTCCACCTAGAAACAATACTGTTACCATTAGTGAAGGATAACCAGCAACGGGGTTACCATGAATTAGCGTATCGATAATGAGCCCTCCTCCAAAAATGAACGCCCCAAATGCAGTGAGCAAACCAAGATAAGTGGCAACTTTGAGCGGCGCAATAGTAAAGGAGGTAATGCCCTCAAGCGCAAAATTCCAAAGCCTCCAATAATTCCATTTGGTCACTCCCGAGTGTCGCGGATCTCTCCGGTATGGGACAGCTTTTTGTGCGTAACCAATCCAGGTAAAAAGGCCTTTCATAAAGCGATGCTGCTCACGTAGTTGCTTGAGCGCATCCACAGCTTTTCGGCTGAGCAATCGAAAATCCCCGGTATATTCAGGTATCTTGACTCGGCTCATGCGTTGTAAGATGCGATAGAATCCATAGGAGGTAACCTTCTTGAACAAGCTTTCACCATCCCTCCGGGTGCGCTTAGCGTAGACTACGTCATAGCCCTGCCGCCAGTATTTAATTAATTCCGATATCAATTCTGGCGGATCCTGCAAATCCGCGTCGATTACTACAATGGCGTCACCTTTTGCATTGTCCAGGCCCGCAGTCAGTGCGATTTCCTTGCCAAAATTACGACTCAAGTCAACAATAGCGACGCGCCGGTCGTGTTCGTGAATGTTCTGAAGCACTTCCATGGTTTTATCCGTGCTTCCGTCATTGACGTAAACAATCTCGCTATCGATATCCAGAGAGGCAAGCACCGCCGTTATGCGCTTGTGAAAAATAGGCAGTACCTCTTCTTCGTTGAAAGCGGGTACTACCACCGAAAGTAAAGATTTAGGAGTCGTCATTATCTCGTGATGCGATTTGCCTTTGGTCCAAATCAAGATGTAACAAGAGTCTTATATTTTTTGCTGAATTCTTTCAAATCGTAACATGACGACGCGTTTGCTTTCTCAATTTATTTAATAACAATTACACGCAGTAATTTCAAGAAAAGTTCTCATCTGGATTAAACTACGGAAAAAACCCATGCAGCTTGAATACGCAAATTCATCTCCAGTGTTGTGCATATTCGTTAAAAAATGATCTCGACTTCAGGTCTCCGTTATTTTCTTCTAATCAGCGCGACGTTGCTGACCCAGTTCATGCTTGTTGGGGCCGTGTTTCCGTGGACAGAGTTGTGGTCTGAAAACCCCATATTTCATAACGATGGGGCATATCACTGGTATCAAATAAAGCTCGCAGTGAATTTAGCCACAACCAATAACATTGTTGGATACGACCCTTTTTTCGCCGCTGGTTATGTAGGAGGCATACCTCTCAATGCGAGCGCCAAATTGCCTGCCATTTTGTCACTCCTGTTCGCTTCGTGGTTTTCAGAGATAATAGTTTATAAACTTTACGTTTTTGTTTCGGCGATTCTTTGTGTGATTTGTGCGCCGGCAGCTTCCCGGTTACTGGGATTAAGTCCGGGTACAGGTGTGATTGCATCGGTATTCGGTGTCTTTATGTGGTGGGCGACCGTTTTCCACTGGTACTTCACGGCCGGAATGACATCGTTCGTGCTGGCGGCATATTTGACACTGCCTTATTTAGCAATTGTATACCAGTACCTCAGGCGGGGGGGCTGGAGCCTGCTATGCATTCTTGGTTTGCTGGGAGCATTCGGCTTAATCTTGCATCCTCTTTTCCCGATTCCGATCGTTGCGGGCACACTGAGCTATCTTCTTACGAGGAATCGAAATCTTGACTGGAAAAGGGTATTCATACTGGGGACCGTACTTCCGATATTGTGTGTTCTTCCGAATTTTTTTTGGTTGATCGAGATGCTTGGGAATCAGCGCGTAGCGGGCCCGTATCAGCAAGTTATTGATATCCAAACGATATGGCAGGAAATGCTAGGTCAATGGAAGGGGAATGCGCAGGGTTCGAAAATCTATGCGATATTATTTTTTTCGTCGCTGTGGGCATGTCTGAAGGCGGAAAAATCCCATCGTGACTTTTCACGCGCGCTGACGGTATCCTGGATGTTGTTAATTCTGTTGGCTGCAGTTGGCGCTGCCATTCCAGGCGTGGGCGAAATCCAACCCAACAGATTTGCTCCAGTTGGGTATTTAATGTTGGTGATACCCGCCGCGATTGGTGTGCGCACGATGTTCGCGACTGCCCTAACGCAAGCACGAGGCCCAAGTCGATTTGCTGCCGCTAGTTTGGTCGTAGTTTTTATTGTATCCGGTTATTACGTCAACGAGGTGCGCAGAGAGGTTTCTTACGATGATATCGGCCACTACGGCACCCGTCCGCCACTAGTCTCGCCAATAGGCGACTATTCACGCTGGGTGGTAGATTGGCTAGACCGAGAGACATCGGATGCGGGCAGGGTACTCTTCGAGACTTCCAAGGGACGGATTTACGACGGAGCCAGAATGGCTGGCTACTATGCCTATACCTCGGACCGGGAGTTGATCGGAGGGCCATACCCTTTCATGTTTTTTGCCGGTTTCTGGGATGGATGGGCTTTCGGGAAAGCTATCACAGAGATTGCACCGGAAGAATTTTTAAAATATATGGATTTATACAATATTGGCTGGGTCGTGGCACACTCGGATATCAGCAAGAACTATCTGGAAAAGCTGCCAGAGGCAACTTTGACCGGCAATTATAAGCAGATCAGTACATATAAAATAAAAAGAGAACTTAGCTACTTCCTGGAAGGTACAGGTCGCATCGAAAAACGCGGGCATAATCAACTCACAGTCTCGGATCTTTCCGGCGATCCTGTCATATTGAAATACCACTTTTTCAATGGGATGAAAAGTGAACCAGCCGCAACGCTTGTTCCTGTAAAAATAATGGATGACCCTGTTCCATTTATAAAAATTATCAATCCGTCTAAAAATATTCAGCTTTATCTGCCGTGATAAAACTGGTTAGTGCCAGCAGCGCGTAGTTGACTTCTGATCACGCTTACTTATATCGCTGTAAATGAGCTTTTTCCCATAACTCGGTTCCGCTATTTTTACCATCCCACCGATAGACTAAAGGTCGATGCAAGTTGGTCTAAGCAGATAAAGCTCTGCTCGGCCGACATGATAACCAGCACAATTACATGGAAGCATCTGATTCCGTTCAACCCAAGTTGACACATGGGTGTCATATAAATGGCAGGCTCTATTCAGCGAGTACGAGATTTCAACGTTAGCTGCAATCAGGGGCGTCCGTCTACTTCATGATTCTGTGAGGACACCATTGCTTATCCTACATTTTCCGGCTCAGCTCTCGCCCCAGCAAAAGCTAGTAATGCAATAGGAAGTTCGACCTTATCCAGCATTCGACCACCGTCTTTTAGAGGTATATTATGGATTAGCTGTCCTAGTTTGACCAAGTAGACCTGTGGGTCTTTCTATCATATACATTGCGATAGCCAGCATATTAGTCACTTTTGCGCAAAAACAAACATGATAAATTATCCCAAACCACGCATTCCCACACAGCCAGTCCTGTCACTTGCATCGTTCAATCATCCTGAACGCAGGCACATTCCATCGATACTGGATGTTGGCGGAATAACTTTTGTAACCAGTGGCAGAGTAGCAATTGCGCTAGCGCTGCTCCAAATGAAAATAGGCAAGAACGACAAGGTTCTTTTACCCGCATACCACTGCAGTTCGATGGTAGAACCGGTGATTTGGGCGGAGGCTACACCGATATTTTATAAAATCCGAGCCGATACCTCCATTGACCTGGATGACATTCAGGCGCGTCTGGATAGCTCTACAAAATTGCTTCTGATTACGCACTATTTCGGTTTCCCTCAGAACTTGCCGAAAATTCGTCGTTTCTGCGATGAACACGATATTTTGCTGCTGGAAGATTGTGCCCATTCATTTTTCGGGGAATATGAGGGGAAGCCGGTGGGCTCATTTGGGGATTACGCCATTGCTAGCGCAATGAAATTTTTCCCTATTTATGAAGGCGGATGTCTTGCCTCGTCCCATCACCCTACTGCCCCTCTCCTAGAATCGGCCGGGGCTGGCTTTGAAATGAAAGCTGCGTTTAATACACTGGAAAAAGGGTTTGACTATGGCAGGTTGCTTTTTCTCAAAAAAATTATATACCTGCCGATAAAGCTCAAGAACCTGATCTGGAGCTCTATAAAGAAAAGGATTCCGACTGGAAATATTGTTCTCGGCCCCGGCGCTTCAGATGGAGGCTTTGGGTTGGAAACCAAATGGCTTAGTAAGCAATCCTCCTTTATTTCTCGATACTTGATCAAGCGGGTGTCCAAAACCAGGATTGCCGAAAATAGACGTAAAAACTACAGGACACTTCTGAACGCTATAACGGGATTACCGGGATGCCGACCTCTATTTCCCGAGTTACCGGAGGGTATCTTTCCTTATGTTTTTCCGCTAATTACCGACGAGCCCGAAAGACAGTTTCGGATTTTAAAAAATGCAGGGGTGCCCGTAATTCGCTTCGGGGAGTTTTTGTGGCAAGGTGTTGACGCGACCATCTGCGCTAATAGCGTTGATTTATCGCGAAGAGTACTGCAGTTTCCCTGCCACCAGGAGCTAAGCCTAGTGGAGATGGATTGGATGATCGGTGAAATTAGAAGCACGTTCCTGTCAAATGAGACTATAGAAAAATGAGCTGGACGTTATATCCGATCAGTGATTTCAAAAATCATCATGATAGCTGGCAGCAATTTAACCTGAGCCAAACCGCGTCACCGCTCTTGGATTTCGCCTTTATATCGACATTACTTCAGATATTTGGCAGCGGAAAGGAAGTATTGGCATGCTATCAGAGCGATAATCAGTTGCGCGCAATGGCTATTCTTACGCTGTGTGGCCCCGGTACATGGGCCACTTTTCAGCCATCACAAGCACCAGTTGGCGCCTGGATGCATAGTACCGGCATGGATTGGGCCCCACTTCTCTCCAGCCTGATCAAGAAGTTACCTGGCTTTCCATTGATTCTCAGCATCACTCAGCAGGACCCGGACTTGCTACCACGGCCAGAGCCTCATGGATCGCTGGAAACACTGGATTATATCCAAACTGCCAGAATTTCGTTAGAGGGGGGGTTCGATGGTTATTGGAATTCTCGTGGCAAGAATTTGCGGCAAAATATGAAAAAGCAGAGAAACAAGCTTGAAAATGACGCTGTGAGCACTCGACTGCAAATAAGTACCAGACCAGAAGAGGTAGCGCAGGCGATTGCCGATTACGGTAGAATTGAAAGCGCTGGCTGGAAAGGGAAAGGCGGGACTGCGATTCATCCGCAAAACGCGCAAGGGCGATTTTATCAAACTATGCTCGAACAATTTTGTCGACGAGATGCCGGCAAAATTTACCGATATTGGTATAATGACCACATCGCTGCCATGGACTTGTGCATTGAAGGCAATGGCAGTATTGTTGTTTTAAAAACCACTTATGACGAAAACATTGGCGGGGCAACCTCGCCAGCCTTATTGATGCGGCAGGAAATTTTCAGCCAATTGTTCAAAGACGGCAAGCTCAAAAGGATCGAGTTTTACGGAAAAGTGATGGAGTGGCATACAAAATGGAGTAATGAATTGCGCACTATGTACCACGTTAATAAATACAGATGGCCGGTCCTACCATTACTACGCGACATCATGCACAAACGGGCAGGCAGGATAAGTCAGAATACATAGAGCGCCTATTCATTGATGGTTATAGGTGGAAGCCGGGATTGCTTCAGCTCTTATCCATATAGCACATCTAGATCGGACGGGATTTCAACGCACCGAATCACCCTGCTCATAGAGGAATTCATGCATGGGGCGATAATCAGGATAGGACACGAGCTACTTCAAAGCGTTTTTGATTCCCGATACCACTTCGCACGCGTGATTTAGGCAGCTTTACTGACCGTCAAAGCAAAACATATTTGGAGTAATCATGCAGCAGCTAAAAGAAGTAAGAAATATCCTGTGCGACGTGATGAGTCTTGGCGAGCGGAAGCATTTTCTTGAAGAGGATTCGGCCTTACTCGGAAGTATACCGGAATTGGATTCAATGGCAGTCGTTAACGTGATCACTGCTTTGGAAGAGTACTTTGGAATTACGGTGGATGATGATGAGATCAGCGCTAAAACTTTTGAAACGCTTGGTAGCCTGACCCGGTTTGTTGAGCAGAAATTGGCTGAATGAAGGATCTGTCGCGAAGGGTCCCTGCCAAGCCTTTTTTTTTGAAAGCTGACGTCGGAGAGCGGTTTTGCCTTTACCACAGCCCTAACCCTGGCAGTGAATGCCATGGGGCATTCATATATATTCATCCTTTTGGCGATGAGATGAATAAATCAAGGCGTATGGCTGCGATGCAGGCAAGGGCTTTTGCCGCGATGGGGTTTGGCGTACTACAGATGGATCTTTTCGGCTGCGGGGACAGCAGCGGAGAATTCCGAGATGCGCGCTGGGATATATGGAAAGGAGACTTGGCCGCTGCAAGAAATTGGATTGGGAACCATGTCGCCACGTCAGTCTCCCTTTGGGGGCTGCGTCTGGGAGGGTTGCTAGCGTTGGACTTCGCCATGGATCCCGAAAACGAAATTGATAAGATTATCCTATGGCAACCTGTGCTCAGCGGGAAGTCCTTCATGAATCAGTTTTTACGTCTACGGATTGCTAATGAAATACTCGCAGATAGCGCCGGCGCCGCAAGCACGACAGGAACAGACGCAATGCGCCGTTGCCTGAAAAGGGGAGAGACTCTTGAAGTGGCTGGGTATGAGCTTGCGCCCGGCTTGGCTGCTGCTATCGATAGTTTGAAAGCAACTGAACTAGTTGTGGCAAGAAGTACTATTCACTGGTTCGAGATTGTCGCTGAGTCGAGCCGTTCCATGACACAAGCGGGGGCGAAGGTTGTGAATGAATGGAAGACGAATGGGGTCGATCTGCGTGTACATCTCGTGCGGTGCGCACCGTTTTGGGCGACTCAGGAAATTTCCGAATGTGCAGAACTGGTGTCCGCTACGGCAGCCGCCAATGCTGTAGCGGCAGTATGAAGTTTAAGGATCACGCCCTTGTCTTTGCATGTGAAAATTCCTGGCTGTATGGAGTTCTAAGTTTACCTGAGCAGGCTGCTTCCAGAGGTGTGCTAATCGTAGTGGGAGGGCCTCAATACCGGGTCGGTAGCCATCGCCAGTTCACATTGCTCGCACGCCATTTGGCCGCTCATGGCGTACCCGTGCTGCGCTTTGATTGTCGTGGAATGGGCGATAGCGAAGGAAATGCAAGGATTTTTGAAGATTTTGAGGATGACCTACGCTCCGCAATAGATAAATTTGTGGAGGAAGTACCCTTTATCGACGAGCTTGTGATTTGGGGATTATGTGACGCAGCTTCAGCTGCACTTTTCTTTGCTTACCAGGATCGGCGTGTGACCGGACTGGTATTGCTGAATCCATGGATAAGAACGGATCAAGGCGCCGCCAGAGTTTATTTGAAACATTATTACATCGCCCGTCTTTTTGAGCGGGAATTTTGGATCAAGCTTTGGCGTGGTAATTTTAAATATGTCGCAGCAGTTCAGTCACTTTCGAAAACTATCGGCGCAGCCTTGACTGGAAAAGAAAAAAAAACCGCCAACACAGCGAACACATCTTACGACGGAGATTGTAATCTCGCCCCTTTGCCGGAACGGATGCTTCACGGATTTAGCCATTTCAGCGGACATGTGCTCCTGATCATAAGTGGAAATGACCTAACAGCTCAGGAGTTTTCGGGTTTGATCAAAGGTTCGGCTGAATGGCAAAAATTGTTGGCTTCACCGCGAGTTCCCGGCTCGACTTACCGCAAGCCAACCATACTTTTTCGCGACGTGAGTGGCGTGATCAGGTTGCGGTTTGGACAAGCGATTGGATTCAATCATGGTAGACGTGTTCTTATGATCGCATATCACTATCCGCCAATGCGAGGGAGCAGCGGATCCAGCGAACCTTGAAGTTTTCCCAGTATTTGCGAAAATAAAGCCTTCGTTCTGATACATAGCGGCGTCATTTACCCTTCCGAACGTGATCCCATACAATTTTTTGAAGCTCTGGCTACTCTATCCCAACAGGGGATAATTTCTCACGCCAGCTTCAGCGTGATTTTGCGGGCCACAGGTCATGACGAATACCTTTTCCGGCTGATAGCTCAATATGAGATCGGTGATGTTGTTACGCTCGCTCCACCGATACCCTACTGCGAGGCTTTGGCAGAGATGCTAACGGCAGATGGCCTTCTTCTTCAAGCCTCTAATTGCAATAACCAAATCCCCGCAAAACTTTATGAATATTTACCGCGCGGACCGTCCCATTTTGGCTTTGGCCGACCCAGCCGGGAATACCGCAGCTGCACTGAAAAAGGCAGGGATCGATATAATAGCTCCCCTTGATTGCAAGAATGATATTATGCGCGCATTGCTACGTTTTATAGCATTAGCCGAAAGAAGTTCAGCACCAATCGCGTCAATGGCAGAGGTATTGGCGAGCTCCAGACGATCCAGGACCAGAGAGTTGGGCAAACCTGCTCGACATGGTTGCTCGGGAATCATGATGGGTCTCGTGATCCCTTCCCGGGGTGAACCGTTTTGGGGGCTTTATGAAATTTATATCTAGTGTTGCAATATTTATCATCTTAACAATAGCAATTAACCTGCACGCAGCGCCCCATTGCGGAGAACTAACTCGCCCAAGGTCTTCTGCACCCTTCGATTACACCGATCCCGACCACAAGCCGTTCCTGGAGCTGGTCGAAAGTGCGCACTTTACTCCTAACATCGAAAACCTGCGCCATGGAAATTCTGGCACTCTCGGGGGAATTGAGACTATACGCTTATGATATTTCCGAATCATCACCGGGCACTGGCTGCATTCAGCTAAACTTTCCCTGAGAGATAAAACTTTAAAACCAGATGGCGCAAAATATTCGGTTGGATGCTTTTTTGATCGCGCTATCCGATTCAAGCCAAATGATGGCATTAGTACGCATGGTATTTGGCAATTATTTGCTGAAAGCTGGGCAAACCGACAAAGCCACCGAGCAGCTTCAGATAGCTATTGACCTCCAGCCAGAAAACCCTACCATCAACTACAATCTCGGCTTGCTCTATATGCAGAAGAAAAACTATGAGCAGGCAAAAATTTATGCGAAGAAAGCATACGAACTGGGCTTTCCCCTTCCGGGTCTGAAGAATCAGTTGATACAAGCAGGAAAATGGGACGGTGATTGAAAGGCGACGGATCAGCTTTGAGAAAACCCGGCATACCCATACGATAATCCCTTATGTTAAAATGTGCATCTAGGCCGATTCGCCGTTGCCTCTTTCTCGGGCGCAAGATGGGCGATATACCAGGCCATGGCTTGCTTGAGCCCTTCATCTATCCGATGAGTCGGCTCAAAACCCAACATTTTGCCAGCCTTGGAAATGTCCGCCTGAGAATGTCGTACATCTCCCTTGCGAAAATCCGCATATGTGGGCTTATGGTTCCGCAGGTCGGGAAACTTCTCCACAAGTAACGCGCGCATCATCTCATAGAGTTGATTCAGGCTTGTGCGCTCGCTAACTGCTACATTGTAAATCTGATTGACCGCTTCGGAATTTTCAGCCAGCGCCGCAAGAAGATTGGCTTGAACGACGTTCTCGATAAAGCAGAAATCCCGGCTGGTTTCGCCATCTCCATTAATGTATAAAGCCTGACCCCGGATAAGCGCAGCGATCCATTGAGGAATCACTGCCGCATAAGCGCCGTTTGGGTCCTGTCTGGGGCCAAAGACGTTAAAATAGCGTAACCCTATGGATTGCATACCATAGCAGCGGGCGAATACATCCGCGTAGAGCTCGTTGACATATTTGGTGACGGCATATGGCGAAAGGGGCTGGCCAATTACCGATTCCACCTTTGGGCAGACCGGGATGGTCGCCGTATGTCGAGCTGGAGGCTGCGTAAATGAAGCGCTTCACCTGGGCATCACGTGAGGCCACCAGTAAATTCAGGAATCCGGAAATATTGCTTTCATTTGTCGGATAGGATCTTGAATAGACCGCGGCACAGATCCAAGAGCGGCCTCATGTAATACATAATCCATGCCTTTGCATGCATCCCTGCATGCTTGCAGGTCCCGGATATCCCCTTCAATAAAGCTGAAGTTGAGCCAGGCCTCTTCCCCCACCCGTTCCTTTATCTGCTCAAGATTATGCCGGTAGCCAGTCGAAAAATTATCCAGGCCTGTTACCTTTTGGTTCAGCTTGAGCAAGGTCTCCAGTAAATTGGACCCGATAAAACCGGCAACGCCGGTTATCAGCCATTGATATTGGTGATTCTCCAAATGCTGAAGCACATCTTGATATCTTGTCATTATTTGACCAGCCTTTCCTGAAGAATTCTGTGAATAACTTACGATTTTACCAGCTCCAATTTTACCAGCAGCTTTTAACGCTCCAGAACTTTTTCATTTTCTTCAAAGCCGCCAGACGTTGAAACCGGCTTCACGCAGGGCTGCTGGGTCAAACTGGGATTTAACATCGATAAAGCAACCTTTATCGGTAATTTTGGATTGGAAATCGGTCAAGGGTCTGTTTATAAATTGCCGATGCGAGACTGCAACAATGAGTGCATCAGCGCATGGAAGATTTTCCCACGACTCAAGCTCCAGGCCATATTCATGGCGAGCTTCTTCGGGATCGGCCACAGGATCATGGATGTGAATTTCTATGCCATAGGACTTGAGTTCGCTGATCAAGTCGGCAGTTTTAGAGTTTCTGAGATCGGGACAGTTCTCTTTGAAGGACAAGCCCAGCACATTCACTCGGGCGCCCTTGACATTAATGTCAGCCTTGATGATGTGTTTTATTGTCTGCTCGGCAACAAATTTAGCCATACTGTCGTTGATACGGCGGCCAGCCAGAATAACCTGCGGTATGTAGCCGATCATTTCAGCCTTGTGGGTAAGGTAATATGGATCGACACCAATACAATGACCCCCAACCAGGCCGGGGCGAAAAGGAAGAAAGTTCCATTTCGTGCCAGCAGCCTGAAGTACCTCCATGGTGTCGATTCCCAGCTTATCGAAAATGATGGCTAGCTCGTTCATCAATGCGATATTCAAGTCACGCTGCGTATTCTCGATCACCTTAGCGGCTTCGGCCACCTTGATACTGGATGCACGGTATACGCCAGCGGTAATTATGCTTTCGTAAAGCGCGGCGATTTTCTCCAGCGTATCCTGGTCGTCTCCCGACACAACCTTCAAGATACTGGTAAGCGTATGCTGCTTATCGCCAGGGTTAATACGTTCGGGAGAGAAGCCGACGTGAAAATCATCTTTCCATTTCATACCAGAATGCTTTTCGAGAACCGGAACGCAGATTTCTTCCGTTGCGCCTGGATAAACCGTAGATTCGTAAATAACGATGGCGCCCCGCTTCATGTGTTTTCCGACGACCCCGCTGGCGCCGATGAGTGACGAAAAATCGGGCTGATGAGCAAGATCTACCGGGGTGGGAACTGCGACAACGATATAATCAGCCTCGGACAGCTCAGCCGGATCGGTAGTAACAGACAGGTGACATGCCGCTTGTAGATTATCAAAGGAAACTTCGCCGGTCGGATCTATGCCGCGCTTGTAGCTGTCGACTTTGCTGCTCGGAAAGATCATATCCTATGGTTCGCCGCTTTTTTCCAAATTCAACTGCCAAGGGTAACCCTACATACCCCAATCCAACTACAGCCACCAGGCTCATCAGTTATCTCCCACTCCGTTTATCATTCATATCGGCAAAGCGACCTGCCATACTGTACTCCAACTCCCTATCATCCGGCAGTATCTCCTTGAATAACATTGTACTAAAGTGCAATTTCCACATGACTTATTTCAGCATATCATGCCGGCAGGTGACTCAGAGAAAGAGCGTGGGAAAATCCAGCAGCAAATCAATTTCAGGAGGAACAGCCTGAGCAAGCGCCAGCCCGGGCCGTAAGTGCTTCGCGGATTGCCTGAGGCAGGGATCGAAAACGCAACAAACATGACACGGCCTCGGCAAGAATAAAACAAGAGGGCGAAGATTGTTACCGGGGAACTATTACTTGATACGCCGCCGCTTTCGCAAATCTGCCAGGCACGGGAATGGTCAGCTTACTTCGAGCTGATGCATTCGTTTTTTAGTGACTCGCTTCCTGTCGGCCTTGTACGTTTAGGCATGATAACGCTCATTGCCTGACGTGTTTATTGGAGTTTCAGATTTTTTTGTCCGTGACGCAACAACAGCCCAGTTCTTTATCAGGCATTTCTTTGTCTGCGTACGCCATCCTCAAACGTCGTATCAGAATTGGCCACGTCAGCTTGACGTCCATGGGCATTTGTAGACGCTTCACCCCATATGCGCCGCAGCGCATCCCACATGCTGGTCCGCACGGTCTTCAGATAAAGCGTGTTGTCGCTCAAGCCATTTACCAGACGTCGTTGAGCCTCACCCAGGTTGTGGTAGGGCAAGCTCATGAAAAGATGGTGGGTCGCGTGATAGCGCAAGCCAACCGGAGCCCATAAGGCGGTAATGAACAGGTTGCCCGGAACATTTATCGAGTCGAGATATTGCTCGTGAAATTCCATGGGTTGATCACCGGGATTGCGATAAGCATGTGCGCTTAGCGTACGCAAGGAATTTATAAAAAAGATGAACATTGCAATGACATACCAGAAGACCAGAAAGTGATAGGTCAGCACGCCCAGCGCAATGCAGGCAACCACCGCTGTTATGAATACAAAAGCGGCAAACTCCTGGAGCCGCCAGTGCTTGTCGCTGCGAATCGCATTCTCCTCACGCTTATAATTCATATCGATGGTGAGAGAGGAAGCCCGTTCCCAGACCAATTTACGCAACGGGGGAATGAAATACGATAACGGTGTGAGAACCAGAAAACGGATGATGAAAAAGAGCGGCAAAATAAATGAGAGCAGTACATAGCCGACCATGATCACCGGTCTCAAGGTAGCGAAAGGAACGTATTCCCCATCCTTGGCGGTGCCATAGACATCACGCTTGTGATGATCGTTGTGAACGCCATCATAGGTAAAAGAGGGAATCAGCAACGGTATGCCGCAAGTGACGTTCCACACCAGACGGAATAGCCCGAATGTTCCCGTTTTCAGGTGGGCCAGTTCGTGAATGAAAATAGCTGCACGATAAAACGCAAGTGTAGCGACAATAAAAAGCTGGAAGTTGCCAGGCAGAAAACAGCGGCATGGACAGGACAGCCAAAAAAGCGGCCCAACCCAGCGAGATATGGAAGAGAAAATCCACCCAGTAAATCCAGGGATTGGGCGTCATGAGATCGCGGACAAGACTGTGCGCCTCCCGCAACGGAAATTCCCGGCCAGCTGTCGTTTCTATCATTCCTGGATACTCATAGAATCGTTCGTTTTGTGATTGAATCAGGATTGTCGGGCGATTTACTACTTGATCAAATCATCCATGTTTCCTATGTCGATACACAACCCGAAGGGTTCCTCGGCTTGGCACACCACAAGATTGCAGGCTGAGAAGCCTATCAAAATACCTCGGCATCAGCCAGCGTTGGTGCAATTGTGTCTTTCGCCGAAATAATGGGTTGCGCACCCGCTTCGACCGGCCATGAAATCGCAATTTGCGGGTCATTCCAGACAATGCTACGCTCAAAATCGGGAATGTAGTAATCAGTAGTTTTATACAAAAAATCGGCACTTTCGCTCAGCACGTAAAAACCATGGGCAAATCCCGGTGGCACCCATACCTGACGGTAATTATCTTCGGTTAACTCCACCCCGACCCATCGGCCAAAGGTTGGAGATGATTTGCGGATATCGACCGCCACATCAAAAACCGCACCGCGTACCACACGCACCAGCTTGCCCTGGGGCTGGCGGATCTGATAATGCAAGCCGCGCAATACACCTTTGACGGAGCGGCTATGATTGTCCTGCACGAAGTTTACGCCAAGCCCGGTAGCCTGGTTGAAATTTTTCTGATTGAAGCTTTCGAAGAAGAATCCCCGGCTGTCACCAAAGACTCTCGGTTCGATTATCAACACGTCCGGAATGGCGGTGGGAATTACCTTCACATGACCACCCGCTCACTTCAATAGACGCAATAAATACTGGCCATAGCCATTTTTTGCCAAAGGTTTCGCCAGCTTCTCAAGCTGTGCGGCGTCTATAAAACCTTGGCGATAGGCAATCTCTTCCGGGCACGCAACCTTGAGACCCTGCCGGTGTTCAATGGTTTCGATAAAATTGCTGGCTTCAATCAGGCTTTCGTGAGTACCTGTGTCCAGCCATGCATAACCACGGCCCATGATTTCGACGCTGAGCTGGCCGTGCTCCAGGTAGCTCCGGTTTACATCGGTGATTTCCAGCTCGCCCCGAGCGGAAGGCTTGAGCCTGCTCGCAATATCGACAACCTGGTTATCGTAGAAATACAGGCCGGTCACAGCATAGTTGCTCTTGGGCAGGGCCGGTTTTTCCTCCAGTGAGGAAGCCTGATTATGACCATCAAAAGCGACCACGCCATAGCGCTCGGGGTCTTGTACGTGATAGGCGAATATGGTCGCTCCTTCCTGCTTTGCCATGGCGCGCTGGAGTTGCAGGTGCAAATCATGTCCATAAAAAATGTTATCGCCGAGCACCAGGGCGCTGGGATTATGCCCGATAAAATCTTTACCAATGGTAAAGGCCTGAGCCAACCCATCCGGACTGGATTGCACGGCATATTGCAAGTTCAGCCCCCAATCGCTTCCATCACCCAGCAGCTGTTCAAAACGCGGCGTGTCCTGCGGCGTGGAGATGATGAGGATATCGCGAATACCCGCCAGCATGAGTGTACTTAACGGGTAATAGATCATCGGCTTGTCGTAAATAGGCAGCAGTTGTTTTGAAACTGCCTTCGTGACGGGGTAAAGCCGGGTGCCGGATCCGCCGGCGAGGATAATGCCTTTACGCTGGGTCATCGATTCTTCTCAAGGGTTTCAGTGAGCATGCGCGCTACACCCGTTTGCCATGAAGGCAAACTCAAATCGAAGGTGCTTTGCAGTTTTTCGGTATCCAGGCGCGAATTTTTCGGTCGCTGTGGCGGGTGAAGGAAATGCACTGGTAGGGACGGGGAGAATATTTTCTGGCGCCACCTTGAGCCTGACCCCAGCTTGACGAGCAAAGTTTAATACAAACCGGGCATAACCGTACCATGAGGTTTCGCCCGCCGCAACCAGATGATAAAGGCCGGATACGTTCGGCCGCTTCACGGCCGTCCGAATGGCATGGGCAGTCACATCGGCCAACAGATCGGCGCCGGTTGGCGCGCCGATCTGATCGTCGATAATGGTGAGACGATCGCGCTCCTGGGCCAGACGCAACATTGTTTTTGCAAAGTTACCGCCACGCGCGGCAAAAACCCAACTGGTGCGGAAGATCAGATGGCGGCAGCCAGACTCTGAAATTGCGTTCTCGGCTTCCAGTTTTGTCCGACCATATACATTCAAAGGTCCGGTAGGGTCAGTTTCCACCCGGGGTTTGCTTCCACTGCCGTCAAATACATAATCAGTGGAGTAATGGACCAGCCAGGCACCGAGCTTACCGGCTTCCCGGGCAAGCGTAGCGGGAGCAAGGGCGTTAATGACACGAACTCGCTCCGGCTCGCCTTCAGCTTTGTCCACAGCGGTATGAGCAGCCGCATTCACTATCACATCGGGTGAAACCGTCCGAACGGTTTGCGCAATACCATCAAGGCGCGTGAAATCGCCGCAGAAATCCTGGCTGTCAAAATCGACCGCTATCAATTCGCCCAACGGCGCGAGACTGCGCTGTAGCTCCCACCCCACCTGCCCATTTTTACCGAACAGCAAAATTTTCATCAGGCGCGCCCATTGTAATTCTTCTCAACCCAGGTCCGGTAGGCGCCGGACTGAACATTGGCGACCCAGGACGGATTGTCCAGTACCATTGCACGGTTTTGCGTATGCCTGTTTCAAAAGTCTCAGCAGGCTTCCAGCCCAGTTCGCGCTCGATTTTACTCGCATCGATTGCATAGCGGCGGTCATGGCCAGGACGGTCAGTGACGAAATTGATCAGGTTACGGTAGGGATCGCTAGCTCGAGGTCGTAGCGTATCCAGCAATGCACAAATCGTATGGACGATGTCGATGTTGGGTTTCTCGTTCCAGCCGCCTATATTGTAAATCTGCCCGGGAATTCCCGCTTCCAGCACACGGCGGATGGCGCTGCAATGGTCTTTTACATATAGCCAATCGCGAATTTGCTGGCCATCTCCGTACACAGGCAAGGGTTTGCCGGCAAGCGCGTTGACGATGATCAACGGGATAAGTTTTTCGGGGAATTGATAAGGACCATAGTTGTTGGAGCAATTGGTGGTGAGCACAGGCAAGCCGTAGGTATGATGATATGCACGCACCAGATGGTCGCTGGCGGCTTTGCTCGCCGAGTATGGGCTATTCGGCTCGTAACGGTGCGCTTCATTGAAGGCTGGCGCGTCCTTGGCGAGGGAACCATAAACTTCGTCGGTCGAAACCTGGAGGAAGCGAAAATCCCGCTTTGCATTTTCATTCAGGGCATTCCAGTAACCGCGTCCGGCTTCCAGAAGACGAAAGGTACCGACGATATTGGTCTGTATAAAGTCTTCCGGACCATGAATGGAACGGTCGACATGGCTTTCCGCGGCAAAATTGACGATGGCGCGGGGTTGGTAGCGCCGGAGCAGATCAGTAACGAGGGCAGAGTCACCGATATCGCCTTTTACAAAAATGTGCCGCTCATCTTCTGCCAGTGCTGGAGAGATTCTCCAGATTACCCGCGTAGCTGAGTATATCGAGGTTGATTACCGCTTCGTCGGATTGCGCCAGCCAATCCAGCACAAAATTTGCGCCAATGAACCCGGCGCCGCCCGTTACTAAAATCATTATTATCCTTCAGATTTAAGAGATGACCGCATGGTGGCATTTAGCGGGAACTTCTGGGTCAAAACTCCTCGTCATGCCGCAAATAACGCCATTTTCCTAACGGCAATTCACCCAATTTTACTCTACCGATGCGAACGCGCTTTAACCCGGTCACTTTCAGCCCGACCAGTTCGCACATTCTACGAATTTGACGTTTCTTGCCTTCGCGCAAAATAAAGCGTAATTGGTCCTGATTCTGCCAGATCACTTCGGCGCGTTTTAGTACTTGCCATCCAGGCTCAGACCATGGTTTAGCAGACTCAAGCGCGTGCTTCGACAATGTTCCCTCGACCCGCACCAGGTATTCTTTCTCAATCCCCGACTCAGCGCCGATCAGTTGCTTCGCGATGCGGCCATCCTGCGTAAGTACCAGCAATCCCGACGAATCAATATCCAGCCGGCCCGCGGGGGCCAAGCCTCTTAGATGCATGGGACTGAAGCGTTTTGGTGTTGGTCCCCCTCGAAACGGATTCCGTGATTTATCAGGCTGACCGCTGGCTGATAACCCGGTTCCGGTTGCCCCGATACGTAGCCGATTGGCTTGTTCAGCAGTATCGTAACGTGTTCCAGCTGCTGCGCTTGCGCCCTTTTATCGAAGCTTATTTTCTGCGCAGGATAAATCTTTGTACCCAACTCAGTGATAGCGCTCGCCATCCACAAATACCCACCCGCGTTCGATATAGCTATCCGCTTCCCGCGGGAACATAGTCCTTGTTGGGACATGAGTTTGGATAGTCGGATTTTTTCCATGAATTTCCATAAGCTCCTGTAGCGGATATTATGGTGCGACATAGAAGGAATCGTCATGCCAACGCTTTCGCCAATCATTATTGCGGAATCCGCATTATAATTTGAACCGCTCTCTGTTTCAGATAAAATTGCCTCTTCCAGGCGCGTAGCTCAGCTGGTTAGAGCACCACCTTGACATGGTGGGGGTCGTTGGTTCGAGTCCAATCGCGCCTACCAGGAAACTGGCGAGAGTATAAATAAGCCCCGGCATTAGCCGCTCAATAAACCGCCCTTGGCGGTTTTCTTTTGAGAGCCCTGCTGATAGGAGCGCGCCTATCAGACGGCGCCCCCCTGCCACACGCCCCGCAAGCGGGTCCGCACTGGGCGGTTCGAGAAGTTGAGGTCATGAGAGACGGGGCTACGCCGAGGCGTCCCCCACCCTCGGTCGCTCTCGTGCAGTTGCGCTTCGCTTCGTTCGCTGTGAGCAACATACGGCGGGACTTGCACCCGCAGGAGTGCGCCCATGCTGGGCGCAATCGGCATAGGGGGCAGCCAAATTAGCTGCGCCCCTGCCACACCACCCGGCATGCGGGTCCGCACCGGGCGGTTCGAGAAGTTGAGGTCATGAGAGACGGGACGCCTAGGCGATCAAAGTGGGCGATGGTCATGACCGTTTTCAGCAAGCCATCGCTGCTACGCCACCAACGGCGGGAGTTAGCCGCCACCCGTTGCGCTACCGTCGCCGATGCACCGAGGCACACAACTCCCGGTATATCGTCGTGCCACGTTTCCAGTGCTTGAGTTGGATCGCCCGAAGTCGATGCCGGAGCCACTCATCCAGACTGAGCCAGATGCGAGGTGTTTGCGCCAACCCGAAGTACGCTTTCCAGCCCAGCAGATAAGGCCGCAATCGTTCGACGACCTCACCCATGCTGCGCCCGCCCGAACGCCGCGTCAGTTGCCGCACCCGTTGCTTGAACGTCGTCAATGGTTTGGCGGCGACCTTGCGCTTGATCTCCCCTTTGCGGGCAAACCAGAAGCTGTAGCCCAGAAACTTTCGTCCCGTGACCTTGGCCACCGCGCTTTTGCTCTCATTGACCGTCAACCGCAGTTTGGTGTAGCACCGGCGCAGCAGTTCCATCACTCGCTCGCCCGCGCGCCGACTGCGCACATACACGTTGCAGTCGTCTGCATAGCGAACGAAGCAATGGCCGCGTCGTTCCAGTTCCTTATCCACCTCATCAAGCAAACACGTTCGCCAGTAGCGGCGACAGTGGTCCGCCTTGCGGCGTGCCCTGGTACCGTTCCTGTACCACACCATTGCTCATGATCCCGCTGTTCAGGTACGCCCGAATCAGCCGGATGAGCCCCGGTATCAATCGATACGTTTCCGTAAGCGGTCAATGAGAATGTCGTGATTGACCCGGTCAAAGAACTGCTCCAGATCAACATCCACCACGATCCGGCGGCCAGACTGCACGTACGATTGGGCGCTAAGTACTGCGCCGTGCGCACTCGCCTGGGCC
>CAWKMH010000061.1:0-13002 GCA_963850515.1 uncultured beta proteobacterium | reverse complement strand
TTCCTTCGGAACTTACCCCCGAAGAGTACGCCGGCTTGGCACGCCAATCGGTGAGTTGTCGCAGGCGACTACCGCGCCCGCCCGCCAGTATCAATGCTATCGAATTACGCGTGATCTGGCTGTGAAAACGTAATTCAGCTTCTTGTTTCATCGGATAGTAGCCCTGCATGGATCATTTTTCATATTTATACCACTTCTTTTCCGCCTATGCACCTTATTACAATTGTAATGTTTTCCGTGGTGCAACCTGATCTTAATTCATGGCCGGGTGCAAGCAAGCTATAATTCCCAGATGAGATCTAATCTTACGAAATCCGGCATACCCGCCGGGATCGATCCGTTGCTGGAAGCACTGCTAGCCGCGCGACTGCACGATCCTTTCGCCTATCTCGGCGCTCGCATCGAGCAAGACCGAACCGTGGTACGCGTGTTTTATCCCCATGCCGCAAATGTGTGGATTAATATAGCAGGCGTTTTTGAGCCGATGGCACGGGTCGATCCAGGCGGAATTTTCGAATGGTACGGCACAGCCTTGCCGCACATGCCCTATCTTTTGCGTATCGAGGATGGCAACGCGACACCGTCAGGAATGGCGTATGAAACTTATGACGCCTATGCTTTCCCGCCACAAATTTCCGATCATGACTTGTATTTGTTCAATGAAGGCCGGTTATGGCAGGCCTATCGTACTTTAGGCTCCCATGCGATGGAAGTCGACGGCATCGCTGGCGTACTTTTTTCGGTATGGGCGCCCAACGCCGAGAGAGTCAGCGTAGTCGGCGGCTTTAACAGGTGGGATGGACGCGTACACCCGATGGCGGTCCATGGCTCCAGTGGGGTATGGGAATTATTTATCCCCTGCCTTCCGCCAGATTCGCTTTACAAATATGAGTTGCGAAACCGCGATAGTGGCGAAATTCTTCTCAAAACCGACCCTTATGCCACGCGCTACGAACTGCGACCCAATAATGCCGCCCTTACACCTGCTGGTTGTGAAATAGCCTGGGGGGATGCCGGGTGGCTGTCAAACCGTGCAGCATGGGACTGGTTGCGGGCTCCGTTGAACATTTACGAGATTCACGCCGGATCGTGGAAGCGGCACCTGGACGGACGCTTCTATTGTTACCGGGAGCTTGCCCATCATTTGATTCCTTATGTACGGGAAATGGGCTATACCCATATCGAACTGCTGCCGCTCTCAGAACATCCGCTTGATGAATCATGGGGTTACCAGACTACAGGTTATTTTGCCGCTACCAGTCGCTATGGCTCACCGGATGATTTGAAATTTTTCGTCGATGCCTGTCATCGGGCTGGCATCGGCGTCATCCTCGACTGGGTACCAGCGCATTTTCCGCGGGACACATTTGCCCTGTCTCGATTTGACGGTACTGCATTGTACGAACATGAAGATCCTCGTATGGGGCTGCATCAGGATTGGGGCACCTACATTTTTAATTTCGGGCGTAACGAAGTGAAATCGTTTCTGCTATCCAGCGCCCATTACTGGTTATCGGAGTTTCATCTTGATGGATTGCGTGTGGATGCTGTTGCATCCATGCTCTATCTGGACTATTCCCGCAATCAGGGAGAATGGTTGCCCAACAAATACGGCGGCAGGGAAAATCTGGAAGCTATAGATTTTCTGCGCGAACTGAACATCATGGTACACAATGAGTTTCCGGGGGCATTGACACTGGCTGAAGAATCCACCTCGTGGCCAGCCGTATCCCGACCTACCTACGTTGGCGGGCTTGGGTTCTCAATGAAATGGAACATGGGCTGGATGAACGATACACTTTCCTACATGCTGGAAAATCCGGTACACCGGCGCTTTCACCATGACCAGCTTACTTTCGGTCAACTGTATGCCTATACCGAAAATTTTATGCTGCCGTTTTCACATGATGAAGTCGTGCATGGCAAAGGCTCGCTGCTAGGCAAAATGCCGGGTGACGCTTGGCAGAAATTTGCAAACATGCGCCTGTTATTTACTTATCAAATGACTTACCCCGGCAAGAAGCTCAACTTCATGGGCAACGAATTTGCCCAAGGGCGTGAGTGGAACGCCGGCCGGGAACTGGATTGGAATCAGCTAAGGGACGAGCAACACCGCGGTGTACAGGCAACATTGCGCGACCTCAATCATCTGTATATCAACATCCCTGCGTTACATCAACTTGACTTTTTACCGGAAGGTTTTGCCTGGATAGACTGCCACGACGCCGATAACTCTGTCATCAGCTATCTGCGCCGTGCATGCGATGGCTCATTCGTGCTGATAGTTCTCAATTTTACGCCAGTACCGAGAGTAGGTTATCGTATCGGTGTCCCTGCCAGGGGAAGCTATCATGAAATATTCAACAGCGATTCTTTATACTACGGCGGCAGCAATCTAGGCAACATGGGGCATATTGATGCCACCGGTGAGCCATGGATGGGACTGCCGGATTCCGTTGTTACCTCACTGCCGCCGCTCGCGGGGATTATTCTTTCGCTTGAAAGCTCGCGTGGCGTTGTGGTGTTAACGGATGAGGTGTGACATAACCTGAAGAAGATTTGAGGCGGGAGCGAATACGGAAAGTAATCATACGCACGCGAGCGGTGTGAGCGCTCGTATTATTGGCGCATTCGTTGCAATTATTACGACCGCACTGACAATAAATCAGCTCGATGGTAACTGCATGCGAGCTATTGTATCTCCGCATAAATCATTCGCTAGGCAACACTGACGCGGTCGTAGCGGCTGGCGCGCGGAATCCATGCGCCACGATCAGTTGCCGCCCTGACCTGGAATCGGTAATGGCGACTGAGATACTCAAGCTACGGAGTCATCCTGGGCTCACCCAGCCCATTCCATACATTGACGAGTTGGGCAAAATCAGGAGAACTCTTTCCACCCGGCAGATTATTGCCAGATGGAAACCGGTTAAACGCGGATGGTCCGCCTGTTTATTCCCCGGAAGGCATCAAATAATTAATGCACAAAAATATAACCTACGGATTTATCCATGGCACTCGCTCCACCATACCCCAGTCTTGGCGTTCTGTTTGTCACACCGGAAGTCCATCCTCTAAGCAAAACTGGCGGTCTAGGTGATGTAAGCGCAGCGTTACCAGCGGCATTACGCGAACTGAAGGTGGACGCGCGCCTACTTATTCCCGGCTATCCTCAAGTACTGGCAGGACTCAAGCACAAACGCAAAATAGCAGAATTTACCGCTCAGCCTCCGTTTCCATCATCAAGGCTGTTATCTGCACAGCTCCCGTCAAACGCCTCCGCGACATTCCGGTATTCGTCCTTGATTGCCCCACGCTCTATCAGTCGCGGAGGTGGTCCTTATGCAGATGCGGCCGGGCACAACTGGCCGGATAACGCATTGCGTTTCGGCCTTCTATCGAAAATCGGCGCAATTCTGGCGAGCGACGCCAGCCCGCTTTCCTGGCATCCACACATCGCGCACTGCAACGATTGGCAGAGCGGTCTCGTGCCAGCATATCTGCATTTTCATCGAGGAAAAAAAGCGGCGTCCCTGATGACGATACACAATCTCGCTTTCCAGGGAGTGTTTCCTCCCGAGACCTTAACTCAGCTGGGGCTTGCCCGCCGCCAGCTTCGATATAAATGGTGCCTGGAATATTACGGTGGCATGTCCTTTCTCAAGGCTGGGCTCTATTATTCCGACCACATCGCCACCGTGAGTCCCACCTATGCGGAAGAAATCCAGACGGCACCGCTGGGCTTTGGCATGGAAGGTTTGCTGGCGGGACGCCGTCAGCACATCAGCGGCATCACCAACGGCATCGCTACCACCGAATGGAACCCTGCCACCGATCCCCATCTTACACAGAATTATACTGCTGGTAATCTTGCAGCCAAAGCCGCCAATAAACGGGCATTACAACAATTGCTGGGATTGGTTGTCGATCCCGCACATTCCGTTATTCGGCGCTGTCGGGCGCTTCACTTATCAGAAGGGTTACGATCTTTTATTGCAAGTAGCGACGCAATTAACCGAAATACCGGCCCAACTGGTGATTCTGGGCAGTGGTGAAGCCGTGCTGGAGCAGAAGTTGGCGCCAGGCTGGCAAAAAATTATTCGGGGAAAATTGGCCGTCCGTATTGGCTTTGACGAAAAACTTGCCCATCTGATCGAAGCGGGCGCGGACAGTTTCCTGATGCCTTCCCGCTTCGAACCCTGTGGCCTGAATCAGATGTATAGCCAGCGCTATGGTACGCCTCCGCTGGTCCATGCGACCGGCGGCTTGCTCGATACCGTAGTCGATTGCACGCCTGCGGCTTGGCCGATAAAAGCGCCAGTGGTTTTTTGTTTCATGACATGACCGCAGAGGTTTTCTCAGACGCGATTCGGCGGGTCGCCGTTGCTTATCACGATAAATCAGTGTGGCGCCGCTTGAAGAAAAATGGCATGACAAAAGATTTCAGTTGGCGCTTCAAGCGCCGCTGCGTACCGGCAAATCTACTTGTCGCTTTTCCTGATCCCCGCGAGATAGAGCAATTGAGGGGAAAACCTGGAGACTTATTCAGCGTTTTGAATCCTGAACAGGGAGGATATTTGTTTCAATGACCGCGTGAGGCCGGAACATGGCGCTGGCGCGCCCCTTGGACTAAATTGAAAGAAAAATTACAGCCATACCATCATGCCCATTTCAAATGGGTGCGTCAGCAATGGTTGATATGGATAAACGCGCATGTAATAGTCCAGCTTTCCGCATAAATCCGGAGTAAGGCTCAATGTAAACAGGTGCTCGCCCGATTCTTCGACACCGGTAAATTCGAACCTGAATGATTGAAATCGCATAGCTTGACCTTTTGAGCTGACGGCAAATCAGCAGTTCCACTATCACGTCCTCAGGCTGTAAACCATTCAGCCTTACCGCGACATCAAACTGCACGCTCACCAAAACTGATACGCTTGGTGGAGTATCTAATCGACGTATCGTTACCCCTCCCCATGCTTTTCCGCACGAAAGCTTTCCAGGCCGCGATTTTTTTCGCCCCGCTGAAGTCATTCGCAGCATAAAGCGCCCCTTGCCTGCTGGCCGGCACATAAAACTTCTTTGTGTACTCCCTTACCATGCGCGCGGACGTTGTAGCGCGGCAACAACGATATCATTGAGTTTTTCGCCATTTTTACCCACCCTGGCGAGTAACCCAATTTATCGCGCGTATAGTAGAGCGGCACCACGTGATCCTGCAGCGTTTCGTAGAAATCCCTGCTCTCTTCCTTGTCGCGCAGCGCTATAGCCATGTTTTCCGGCCCGGGCTTGATCGCCCAGCCATTCTTGCCGTTATAGCCCTCGCCCCACCAGCCATCGAGCACGCTCAGGTTGATTGTTCCGTTTATACCTGCTTTCATGCCTGAGGTCCCGCTTGCCTCCAGCGGATATACCGGGCTATTGAGCCACACATCGACTCCGGCCACCAACCGCCGGGCTAGACGTAAATCGTAGTCCTCAACCAGCAAAAGTTGTCCCTCGAATTCGGGCAGCTGGGCAACCTGGTTGATGCGGCGAATCAGGTCCTGCCCCGGGACATCAGCGGGATGCGCCTTACCCGCAAAAATTATCATCACCGGGCGGTCCTGATTGAGCATGATTCTGCGCAGCCAGTCGAGGTCCTCGAATAGCAGTGCCGCGCGTTTGTAAGTGGCAAAGCGGCGCGCAAAGCCGAGCGTCAGAATGTTTGGATTTATGGGATCAGTGAATCTCAGCAAGCGGTCGAGATGCGCTTCAGAACCATGATTGCGGGAATTTTGTGCGGCGAGACGAGCGCGTATGCCATAAAGCATCTGCGATTTCAGTGTTTGACGCACGCTCCAGAACAAGTGATCGGGTATGGCGCTCGATACGCGACCAGTATTCGGTATCACACATATTGTTACGCCATTCATAGCCGAGATAGCGGTCGAATAAATCCGGCCATTCCTGAGCCAGGAAGGTCGGCACATGCACGCCATTGGTGATATGCGCCATCGGATTTTCTTCCGGCTCGATCTGTGGCCACAAATCTCTGCAGATTCGCGCGGAAACGTTGCCGTGTATTTTGCTCACGCCGTTCTGAAAACGCGAGCCATGAATGGCAAGATTTGTCATGTTAAAATCGTGGCTGCCGCGAACGCGGCCCAGCGCCATAAATTCTTCCCGGGTGATTTCAAGATCACGGTAAAACCCCTCGAAATAAGCTGTCCATCATGTCATCGCCGAAGTGATCATGTCCTGCCGGTACCGAGGTATGGGTTGTGAACACCGTGCTTGCCGCCACTGCCTCTAGCGCGCTCGCGAAATCCAGCCCTTGCTGCACCAGATTACGCATACGTTCCAGCATCATGAACGCAGCATGGCCCTTCATTGATATGCCATATCGTCGGTCTTGATTCCCATCGCCCTCAACGCGCGGACACCGCCAATGCCAAGCAGGATTTCCTGCTTGATGCGCATGGTTCCGGTCGCCACCATAGAGTTGATGCGTGATATCACGGTCGTCTGGAGAATTTTCCGCTAAATTTGTATCAAGCAGGTAAAGCGTAACATGACCGATCTTTGCCTGCCAGACCTTGACGACGACCTTGCGTTGCGGCATTTCCACTTCGATTTCGACTTCCGAACCATTGTCGCCCAACACGGGCGCCACGGGCAGATCTTCAAAATCCGAATCAGTATAGGTAACTCTTTGATTACCCTAGATTATCGATGGTCTGGAAGAAATATCCCTGACGGTAGAGCAAGCCCACCCCGACGAATGGCAAGCGCAAATCGCTCGCTGCCTTGCAATGGTCGCCGGCCAAGATGCCAAGGCCACCCGAATAAATTGGAAAGCTCTCATGGAAACCGAACTCGAAACAAAAATATGCCACCCGATCATCAGGATGCAGACCTTCGTTGCACCGTTTCGTACCGGTTCCGAATGATATGAATCGTAAGCCGAAAGAACGCTGTTGTAATTGGCCAGAAATACCTGGTCCTCGGCGGCTTTCAGCAGCAACGACTCATCCACGCGCTTGAGAAAAGCCTTTGGGATTGTGCCCCACTGTCGCCCATAAGGCTGGGATCCAGGCGAGAAAATAGCGAGCGTGTGGAGCGATCCCAGCTATACCAAAGATCGTTGGCCAATTCTTCAAGACGCGCCAGACGGGAGGGTATTTTTGGATTGACAGCAATAGTAAATACGGTGCCCGAGGACATGGTAATTTTCCTTGAAAGGTGGTAAGAGTTGTCTCGAGCCGGAGCGAAGAATCGCGATGGATCTTAATCTATGCCGGTCTATGCTTTGATGAAATGCTCGCGGTAATATTTCATCTCGGCAATGGAGTCGTAAATATCCGCCAGTGCCTCGTGCTTGCATTGCTTTGTCAAGCCCGCCGAGATCTCCGGTTTCCAGCGCTTTACCAATTCTTTCAGGCGTGCTCACGTCAAGATTACGATAATGAAAATATGTCTCTAATTGTGGCATCCAGCGCGCCAGAAAACGCCGATCCTGGCAGATCGAATTGCCGCACATGGGAGAAATCCCGGGTGGTAATATACTCTTGCAGAAACGTTATCATGCGCGCCTCCACCTCAGCTTCCGTCAGTCTGGATGATTCTGACCTTGTCGATGAGACCGGATTTGGCGTGAGTCGACTTATTCCAGTTGTCCATGCCGTCCAGCACTGCTTCCGGCTGAGATACCACCAGTACCGGCGCTTCTGCTACCACGTTCAATTGAGAATCGGTCACCACCAGAGCGACCTCGATGATATGGTCATTGTCCGGGCTCAGCCCGCTCATTTCCATATCTATCCAGATGAGGTTATTGTTGTCTTGTGCCATAATGAATTGACTTTCCTGAATTTTCAACGTGTAATTGTGTCATATCGATACTTACCCGTCACCTTTCGTCCAGTTTCCGCCAGGCATTAATGCGACCATGCAAACTTTTACAGTCGTCTTTCTTGCCGCTCTGCGCTCACCTTTTTGCGTACGGATGTGGCTGGCAACGCGGCACATCCATCATGTTCTCGCCCATCGCGACAGCGTGCCCGACGATTTTTCTTCCCAGATTATCTTGAAGTCGCATCAGAAAGCGGCGGACTATACCTGTGCCAAAACCCGCCTGGGTTATGTCAGCATATCGCTTGATACGTTGCTTTTACTGATACTTACCTTGGGAGGCGGATTAAATGCCCTGGCGGATTTCTGGTCAGTCTGGTTGAACGATCCGTTGCTCACGGCATGGCGCTCATCGTCAGCACGGTGTTGCTGATGAGCGTAGCGGGAATTCCCGGTAGGCTACTATCGAACTTTTGTTATCGAGCAACAATTTGGCTTCAACAAAATGACATCCGCGCATGTTTTTCCTCGATCTGTCAAGCGAGCGCTGCTGGGAATGCTGCTTGGCATTCCGCTGTTACTTGGTGTTTTGTGGCTGATGGAGAAGATGGGCGCGAATTGGTGGTTTTTTGCCTGGCTTGCATGGATGGGCTTCAACTTGGTGGTGCTCGCCATCTTCCCGACCTGGATCGCACCGCTTTTCAATAAATTTACTCCGCTTGAAGATGCTCCGCTCAAGGCACGTATTGAACAACTGATGCGGAAATGCGGCTTCAAATCCAGCGGTCTTTTTGTCATGGATGGCTCGCGCCGCAGCAATCACGGAAATGCTTATTTTACCGGCTTCGGCAAAACCAAGCGGATTGTTTTTTTCGATACCTTGCTCTCTCGTCTGGATATGTCTGAAATTGAGGCGGTGCTGGCGCATGAATTGGGACATTTCAAGCGCCGCCATGTTATCAAGCGCATTGTGTGGAGTTTGCCATGAGCCTGGTATTCTTATGGGTGCTGGGTTACTTGATGCAGCAGGACTGGTTTTATCAGGGATTAGGGGTCTCCGTTTCATCAGTGCCTTCCTCCGCCATGGCGCTGCTATTGTTTTTTCTGGTAATGCCCGCGTTCACTTTCCTGTTCCAGCCGATGGCAAGCCTATATTCACGCAAGCATGAATTCGAGGCTGACGAATATGCTGCACGTAACGCCTCCGCCACCGATCTCATGCGCGCGTTAGTTAAACTCTACCAGGATAACGCCGCGACGCTTACCCCAGATCCCTTGCATTCGGCATTTTATGATTCGCATCCGCCTGCCGCGATGAGAATAGCGCGGCTGCAGAACCTGGCGCATAATTAACTTTCCTGAACGCAGGCGCATCGATTATTTGTACATTACAACCAGCAGGAGTACCAATGAATACCACTGTCAACGATCTGTCCACAAAGCAATGCCGACCCTGTGAAGGCGGCATGCCTCCGCTCTCGCCCGACGAAATTACGCTGCTGATGCAGCAGCTCGACGGATGGGAGTTTCTCGATACGCTGATCCGAAAAGTCTATAATTTCAATAACTATTATCAGACGATGGCGTTTGTTAACGCCAGTCGCCTGGGTTTCGCATCGCGAAGATCATCATCCGGACATCACCGTTGGCTACAATAAATGTCAGCGTGGAATATACCACCCACGCCATTAATGGCTTGTCCGAAAATGATTTTATTTGTGCAGCGAAAATTGATACCTTGTTCAAGATTTGAGACTCAATTCGCAGCGTAGCCGCACCGTTACCCATTCTCGGACAAATAGTCGCCGCATTCGGCAGGCATTTTCTCGTTGAAACCGCAAGTGATGCTGCGCTGTCCTGTGTAATGCGGGGAAAGAAAGGGGGGGCAGCGTGTGGCGATCAGGTGGAAATCCAGCTCACCAAGTCAGGGCAAGGCGTGATAGAAACCATTCTGCCACGTAGCGCGCTACTGTATCGCAGCGATGTCTATCGGGAGAAACTCATCGCCGCCAATGTCACCCAGGTAGTCATTGTGGTGGCGGCCATACCGAGTTTCAGCGAGGAATTGATAAACCGCTGTCTCGCCGCTGCCGAGAACCAGCGTATCAAGGCGCTGATCGTACTTAACAAGACTGACCTCGCTGAATCCACGCGCGCTGCCGCTGCCTCGCTCGCGCTCTACCAGGAACTAGGCTATCCCCTTGTGAAAGTCAGCGCCAAGAACGATTCGTCCCACTTTTACCATACCTGAAAGGCCATCTCAGCGTTCTGGTAGGTCAATCCGGCATGGGTAAATCCACCCTCATCAACGCTTTCATCCCGGCTGCGGAACGCGCCACCGCCGGTATTTCCGTCGCGCTCGATACCGGACGCCACACCACTACCCACGCTCGGCTCTACCACCTCGACGAGAACAGCCGGATTATCGATTCTCCCGGGATGCAGGAATTCGGCCTGAATCATATTGATGAGGAGGATTTGGCGTGGGGGTTTATCGAATTTCATCCCTATATCGGACAATGCAGATTCAATAATTGCCGCCACGCCGGTGAACCTGGCTGCGCGCTGGCACAAGCAGCACAAGAAGGAAAAATCAGCAGGCGGCGCTTTAATTTCTATCACAGGCTGGCCAAATCATACGATGCCACATTCCGGGAATAAATTCACATGCGGAGACATATACTAAACTTCTCACTGCGAGCAAATAATCCCGACCTGTGACACCGTATGAAATCCATACTACAGAGTGCCGCTACTACTGATAAGCGACACCAAAAGCGATACCTTACGCCTCTTTAGCGAGTGCCAGTCGCGTATCCATATTGGCATTAAAACGGGTTAGGGGCAAATCGCCGAATAAAAGCGCTTCTCTCTCGGCACGACGGTCACTATTTGGATCTGCCTGCGCTTCAAATGTCCGCAACCATTCAACATACTCAGCGGGCAAACCGTGTTCGAGGGCTCCTGCTATGACGAACGCCTTATACCATTGATAAGGCCGCAGTGTTGCCTCTTTATAACTCGCTACGTACGTAGCCGCGGTGACAGTACCCGTTGAGGTAACGATCTGGATATTTGCTTCGCTATAGCCTATTCCAAGACCTTCCGCGGCATCAAGATTGGCCTTGTCCTTTACATTTATTTTATAAAGGACCCCATAGGCCCGATTGTTCGGATTATTCGTTGTTTCGATATCACATTTCCCGGAGCCATCGCGACTTACTTTGCCGAAAGTAAATCTACGTCCTTGAACGAAACCAATGTCTATCGCTACAGCAGATGGCGCAATGTTCGGGGCTTGAATTCTGCGAGAAAACATATTTGAGCCATATGCGAAATAAAGAAATGTCTGAGTCGATGTTTTTAGCATGATTAAATTAGCTCCTAAATGATTGGAAAAATTCGGGATCTGGCTGCTTGCCAGAATGCCTTGTGAAACCAAATATTTACAATAAATCCGGTCCGGATAAAGATTGTGCCTCTCCTGCTAGCCAGGCAATTGTGTTATCGTCACACGCAAGCCACTTGTCATTTTTGGCACACTTTTCCAGTATTCTTAACTTCTTTTGTTGGCGAATCCCGGGCATTTTGTGCTGCATGCCATCCACTTATATTGCATGGTTTGCCGGAGAATCTCATGGAGTCCCGACGCCTTCTTCTAAAGATTTGCGTCGTAAGTACTACCGGTTTTCATTTCGGGGGAAGAAGCTCCCTTACATTGCTGACGGTCGTTATCAAAAGTCTTCCATATGCGAGCACGTATTTTCTTTTTTTCGTTATTGGCACCACGAAGAACTTTCCCATAGTCGCTCCACGCCTTTCTCTGAGCGAATCGCCGGTCTTTATAGTCGGTAATAGTCCAACTGTCCCTCAATGCACTGCGCCGCTTTTCTAGCGCATCCTTGACTAAGGATGCCCAGTTACCAACCATACCCGCCAGCGAACTATCGCGTACATCGATAATATTTTGTATACAGGACACATCTATTGGGCGTGAAGCTTTCACGGGCGATTCCATGGCGGAAACCGAAAGTGCAGTGAGTGATATTGCTGCAAGCACAAGCACTTTGATCGCACTATTTTTCACGTCACGTCCGGAAAAGGCGAATTGCATAAACTCGTGAGCTATTCCGCATTTTGTGCTCATTACTCCACCAATTAGACCCGTACTTCACAATTTATTGACATAGATTACACATATTCTTCACACATGTAAAGTATTAGTATTTGTGGTGGATGCTATTTTTTAATCTCATTCGCCGCGTCTTCCGGGGGAGAGACTGAGAAACAATTTATAACTTTTATGGCGTCACAAGCTTACTCATGACCACTCTGTCTGGGATTGAAGAGATTTTTAGAAATATTGTTCGGCTTAATTTCCTCCAGCCTTCCGGTAAAGCATGAGGGAGAAAGAGGGACTACGTACGCCAATACTTCACGAATTACTTACATTTTGTTCAGATACTGCAAATACCTGTTTTGGACATTATTTTCTTTCTGGTCCTCATTCATGCTGCTGTCTTTTAGTGCAGGCGGACCAGAAAAATTGACATATCTACAGTATTAACCGGTTTCCCTGTCCGTCAGCTTCCAACAAGCGGATTTCTACTGCCAACGCCTCAGCGGCGGCGCTTTTCGATGGCGGCGTTGCTCATTACCTGTTCAATTACGTCGATAGTCGCCAGCATTGCTGCAAAGCCTATGATGTACACCCAGGTCATTGCGCTATCAATATTCGGTATGGGCAGAGCCAGCTTGAGGTCGACATCATCCACATGCAACATGGATACGGGCATGAATTGGGCAAGCATTATGCTTGCGGCTATCAACAGAAAGTAAGGCACTGCGGGCTTTGTGTCTTTGAATTTTGAAAACAAATATACGAATACGGCAAAACCGGCTAGCGATATAAGCGCAATTTGTATACGTGCTCCATTCCAGAACACATCGACGGATTCCTGGTCGGGGGGAAGCTCATAGGTAAATGTTATGAATTTGAGGGCGATCTTCAAACCTACTCCTGCCAGAAGCCCCTCAACGAGATAAGCCGGTACCGCTTGCAAAATATATCGTTGCCAATTGAATTTCCATACTACGGCTTGCATGGCGGCTGTCAGGAAAATAACGAAAGCCATATTTTCAATGCCGAAGCTGGAGACGCCCAGCGCC
>CAWKMH010000060.1:0-15719 GCA_963850515.1 uncultured beta proteobacterium | reverse complement strand
TTCCAAGGCTGGAGGCCGATGGAGAAGTCACTGTCAATATGGGCGCGCCGAAATTCGAACCTCGGGAAATCCCCTTTGTTGCCGAAAAACGCGCAACGACTTATCCGCTCGATATCGACAGCAAACAACTGGAAATCAGCGTTGTGTCGATGGGAAATCCCCACGCAGTGAATGGGTCCGGATATAGATGATGCTCCAGTATTGACCGAAGGTGTGATGATCGAGGGTCATCCACGTTTTCCTCAGCGGGTGAACGCTGGCTATATGCAGGTTATCGACCGCCATCATATTCGGCTGCGCGTATATGAACGCGGCGCTGGCGAAACGCTGCACTTGTGGTACCGGCGCGTGTGCGGCAGTGGTAGCGGGAATTCAACGGGGCTTGCTTGAATCACCGGTCAGGTCAGCTTTCGCGGCGGCGACTTATTTATTCGATGGGAGGGCGAAAATCAACCGGTCTGGATGACAGGTCCCGCAGTCACCGTGTTTGACGGAGAGATCGACTTATAGGATTCAGACAGGGAGAAATATGGAATCAAGTCCGGAAGAAGTTGCCTGAATACCTGCGCATGCATCCTGAATTTTTTGAAGAATATGCCGATATGCTGGCGGAGATTCAGGTTCCGCATCCTCACGGCGGCAGAGCCATTCCCATTAGCGAACGTCAAATCGTCGCGCTTCGGGACAAGAATCGCATCTTGCAGGATAAATTGGCCGAGTTGATCAGGTTTGGCGAGGAAAACGGCGCTATTACCGAAAAAATGCACCGCCTGGCTGTGGCGCTCCTCACGTTCACTCATCTGGCTGATTTTCTACATGGGTTGAACTTTCATTTGCGCGAAGATTTTTCTATACCTCATATGGCCCTGAGATTGTGGAACATGACTGCCGATGGCACCGCTCTACCGGAATTCACGCCAACCGGCGCTGATATCCGCGCCCTGACTGAAAGCCTGCGCGCCCTTACTGCGGTTCTCACGTATTGGACGAGGTCGGAGGCTGGTTCGGAGAAGATGCTGTTCGCCTGCGCTCATTTGCGTTGGTGTCCCTGTCAGCAGAGCAAACCATCGGTCTGCTGGTGATGAGCAGCGAGGATCCGCAGCGATTTTACCCGGAAATGGGAACGATTTACCTTGCGCAACTAGGCGAACTGGTAAGCGCCGCATTGAAACGTTTCACACGGGCTGAAGGATAAGAAAAGCGCACTGCTATCAACATGACATCGGGTAATCCGCCAGGCGAACTTGCCTCGGCCTATCTCTTCCACCTTGCTAAAGAACGGCGTTTGTCGCCGCTCACCTGTGGTTACGCTCGCGATATTCGCGCCTTGCTGAACCTTGCGCAAGAAAAACCTCTCGACCGATTGCAAATTCATCATGTCCGCCGGTTTGCCGCTCAACTCATGGAGAGGGATTTTCCGGCAGGAGTCTAGCCAGAATGTTATCGGCCTGGCGGGGCTTTTATAGATACCTGACGCGAGATCACGGCTATGCGTCCAACCCCTGCGACGGGATACGCGCGCCAAAATCGCCAAAGACCTTGCCACACACCCTTTCCCCCGACGAGGCCGCGAAGCTGCTGGAGTTTCCAGCCTCCGACAATTATTCGATGGCATTGCGCGACAAAGCCATGTTCGAGCTGTGTTATTCATCCGGGTTGCGGCTGGGTGAGCTCGCCGGCCTGAAACCCGGAGATTTGAGTCTGGATGACGGCACAGTACGGGTTATCGGCAAAGGCGGAAAAACGCGCAATCGCGCCCGTTGGCAGCAAGGCGGCACAAGCCTTGCGCGAATGGATGAAACAACGCCAGGTGTTGGCTAAACCCGGCGAAACCGCCCTATTCATGTCACGGTATGGCAAGAATATCAGCCGCCGATCAATTGATCAGCGGCTAAAAATCCAGGCGATGCGTCAAGGAATCAGCGCCAATATTCACCCTCATGTGCTACGGCATTCGTTCGCCTCGCACCTGTTACAATCCAGCGGTGATTTACGGGCTGTGCAGGAGATGCTGGGGCACGCCAGCATCAGCACTACCCAGGTTTATACTCATCTGGATTTCCAGCATTTGTCGAAGGTCTACGATGCGGCCCATCCACGTGCCAGGAAGAAGGAAAAAAGTTAAATCTTCAGTAACCATACAGCTTGCGTTTTCTCTACGGATCAGCGTTATAATCTTCGCTCAATCATCACGCGCCAATTTCCATGCTAGAACATCGCGGTACAACCATACTTTCGGCCCGACGAGGCGCCCAAGTCGCGCTTGGGGGGGATGGCCAGGTAACTTTAGGCGCTGTTGTCGCCAAGGCAAGCGCGCGCAAGGTACGCAGGCTTTACCATGAAAAGATACTGGCAGGGTTTGCCGGGCGGAACAGCCGATGCTTTTACCTTGTTTGAGCGGTTTGAAGGTAAGCTTGAAAGGCATCAGGGACACCTGATGCGTTCGGCGGTGGAGCTGGCGAAGGACTGGCGCACTGATCGAATTTTACGGCGGCTGGAGGCAATGCTGGTCGTTGCCGACCTGACCACTACGCTCATCATAACGGGATCGGGCGACGTGATCGAGCCCGAGTTCGGTATTGCTGCGATTGGCAGTGGCGGCTCTTACGCTCACTCCGCCGCACGCGCCCTATTGGATAACACCAGTATGACGCCGGTGGAAATCGTCAAGAAGGCGCTGGTCATCGCGGGCGACCTGTGCATTTATACCAATCAGAACCATGTAATCGAGGTACTCGAGTAAACTGTAAACTGAAGAACATGAACGGTAGTCGAGGAATATAACCTTGGAAGATGAACTGAATTACAGGGGTAAAAATACATGCCTTTCGACGAATGATTGCGGGACAGCATAGCCGCGCATATCGCATACTTCCACCTTGGTTCACCTTGGCTTCGTACCCCTCGCATTTATCACCGACCTGAAATCATGTCACAACTGACCCCGCAGGAAATCGTCCACGAACTGGATAAACACATCATCGGCCAGGACAGCGCCAAACGCTCCGTGGCCATTGCCCTGAGAAACCGCTGGCGCAGGCAGCAGGTAATGGATCCCCTTCGGCAGGAGATTACGCCAAAAAATATCTTAATGATCGGCCCGACCGGCGTTGGCAAGACCGAAATCGCGCGACGTCTGGCCAAACTGGCCGGTGCACCCTTCATTAAGGTGGAGGCGACGAAATTCACCGAGGTGGGATATGTCGGGCGGGATGTCGATTCGATTATCCGCGATCTGGTGGAAGCCGCCGTTAAACAATCCCGTGAACAGGAAACGCATAAAATGCGGGCCCGCGCGGAAGATCATGCGGAAGAGCGCATCCTCGATGTCCTGCTGCCTGCCGCGCGAGAGATGGGCGTACAAACGGAGGTGGGAGAGGGGGAAAATACCACTCGGCAGAAATTCCGCAAAAGATTGCGGGAAGGTGAGCTCGACGATAAGGAAATCGAAATAGAAGTGGCGGCAGCGCATACCCACATGGAGATCTTCGCTCCCCCCGGAATGGAGGAACTGACGACTCAAATTCAAGGGATGTTCCAGAACCTTGGCGGCGAGCGAAAGAAAACACGCAAGCTGAGAATTCGGGAAGCATTGAAAATTATTATCGATGAGGAAGCATCCAAGCTTGTCAATGATGAAGAATTGAAGCTTCACGCAGTGCAAAATGTTGAGCAGAACGGTATCGTATTCCTTGACGAAATCGATAAAATCACGAGCCGGTCCGAAAGTTCCGGCGCGGATGTCTCGCGTCAGGGCGTTCAGCGCGACCTGCTGCCGCTGGTGGAGGGCACCACCGTTTCAACCAAGTACGGCATGATCAAAACCGATCATATCCTGTTCATTGCAAGCGGTGCATTTCATCTTGCCAAGCCTTCCGACCTGATCCCTGAATTGCAGGGGCGCTTTCCGATTCGTGTCGAACTCGCGAGCCTTAGCGCTGACGATTTTGTACAGATCCTCACCAATACGGATGCCTGCCTGACGCGCCAATATGAGGCGCTGCTTGAAACTGAAGGAATCAAGCTGGAATTTACACCCGACGCGGTGAAACGCTTGGCGGAGATTGCCTTTGCGGTTAATGAAAAAACCGAGAACATCGGCGCAAGGCGCCTATATACCGCGATGGAAAAGCTTCTGGAAGAGGTATCCTTCGAGGCCGAAAAACATCGTGATACTAAAGTTGTCGTTGATGCCGCATATGTGGATGCGCGGCTCAACACTTTATCGCAAAGTGAGGATTTGGCACGCTACGTGCTTTCAGCTGGCAGAAGCAGTCAATTCCGATATTCTCAAGTGGTTTTCATTCCGTCTTCATGTAGAAGAAAAGCATCTCGCCAGACGGTGCGATGGGACCTGATCTGTTACAATTCCGACCTGCGGCGTTCGCTCCACGTCTTCACGCCGTCCATTCTGTTTTTCGAACTTACCCGTCTGCCTAAGACTGGCGTCTCGCAGACCGAGGCGACAGGCCGATGTTACCTTGGAGTTTTATGTCTTTCTCTAGCTTCGGCCTGTCCGATGAATTCCTTCGTGCCGTGATTGAACGTGGCTATACCGATCCAACGCCCATTCAACTGCAAGCAATCCCTGCAGTGCTGGCGGGCGGCGACTTAATGGCCGGGGCTCAAACCGGCACTGGCAAGACCGCTGCATTTACCTTGCCCATCCTGCATCGTTTGTCGGACAGGAGTGTTAAGGGACCATCCAGCGGCAGGCCGCCCATACGCGCGCTGGTTCTCGTCCCTACGCGCGAGCTGGCAGCACAGGTGGAAGAAAGCATACGTATATACGGCAAATACCTGAAGCTGAGTTCGATGATAATGATTGGTGGGGTCAACATTAACCCGCAAATCACCCGCCTGAAGAGCCGTGTGGATATTCTGGTCGCCACACCCGGCCGCCTGCTGGATCATGTGCAGCAAAAAACACTCGATCTGTCGCACGTTGAAATCCTAGTGCTGGACGAGGCTGACCGCATGCTCGATATGGGCTTCATTCGCGACATAAAAAAAATACTCATGCTGCTGCCCAGGCAGCGGCAGAACCTGCTGTTCTCCGCCACTTTTTCCGACGGGATTCGGACGCTGGCAGCAGGCTTGCTCAACCAGCCGGCAATGATCGATGTTGCGGCACGCAATGCAACCGCTGCCAATGTGACGCATATCGTGCATCCGGTTGACCGTGAGCGAAAGCGTGATCTGCTTGCCCATCTTATCAAGCAGCACCACTGGTCTCAGGTACTGGTATTCACCCGTACCAAGCACGGCGCCAACAAATTGGTTGAGCATCTGGTCGCCAGTGGCATTCCATCGCTTGCCATACACGGCAATAAAAGCCAGTCCGCACGCACGCGGGCACTGGCGGAATTCAAGACCGGCAGCCTGCAGGTACTGGTGGCAACCGACATTGCCGCACGCGGAATCGATATCAACGAATTACCGCATGTAGTTAATTTTGAATTGCCCAACGTGGCGGAGGACTATGTTCACCGTATCGGACGCACTGGGCGGGCGGGGCGGAAGGAGATGCGGTGTCGCTGGTATGCGTGGACGAGCTCAAGCTGTTGACGGATATCGAAAGGCTGATCAAACGGGATTTATCCGAGCAAAATTATCGCTGGTTTCGAACCAGACCCGCGAATCAAGGCCGAGCCGATCGTGAATGGAAGCGATGGAGGACAGCGCCGCTTCGCCGCCCGGACTCCCCGGACGTAGTCAACGAAGAGGAGGCCAGCCTGGTAACAAGCCGCCATCCGCCAGATTATCTACGGGACCTGCTGCCGGTCGCATGCCCGCACTGCAGCGTTCGGGCGGGCGTGGCCGTTGATATGGCTTATTCCATTCCGAGGTATGCCAAGCGTTGCTCGATGATCTGGAGAAACTTGCAACGCAGTACCATTTTCAACTGTTGGAAATGAATTTTGCGCGGCGGGGAAATATCGGTATCGATACGGCGGAGAATGCGCTTCGTGAAGGAGTGACGAATGGAGGCAGAACTATGCAAACTGGCCGGCGGCATACCCGGATGCCCAGGCCCACTGAAAATTGAACCCACCCAGATGTCCCGTTACATCGACCACTTCGCCTACAAAATAAAGCCCGGGCACTTTTTTCGCTTCCATGCTTTTGGACGATAATTCCCGGGTATCCACGCCACCCAGTGTGACTTCCGCTTTCTTGTAGCCCGCAGTACCGTCCGGAGTAACCTGCCAGTCGTGCAATTGTGCGGCAATCTGTTTCAGGCGCTTGTCACTGTACTGGTTTGCCGATCCGGTCGATTGCCCATCCATGACCGTTTCACTCCAGACCCGAGCAAAACGCCGCGGCAGGTGCTGTGCTAACAGATTGAATAACAGCGTGGTGCTATGTTTATGATCGAGCAGCCACGCCGCCGCATCGAGATCCGGCAGCAGATCGATATGCAGCGGTAATCCCGGCCGCCAGTAGGAAGAAATCTGTAATATCGCGGGACCGCTCAAGCCGCGGTGTGTGATTAACAGATTCTCGCGGAATCGTGCGCCATTGCAACCCACCACTGCATCAAGCGCAACTCCAGGAATTTCTGAAAAACTGGCCAGCTGCTGGGGTGCGAAAATCAACGGAACCAATCCCGGTCGCAGAGGGGTAACCGCGATATCGAATTGCTCCGCGATGCGATATCCGAAGGGACTTGCGCCAATTTGTGGAATGGAGAGGCCGCCGGTAGCAATTACCACTGCATCAGTTGCCAATGTGCCACGGTCGGTTTCCAGCATGAACCTGGAGCCGTTGACGCCGAGAAGACTTACATTACTCACTTGGCATGGCATCTCCCACTCGACGCCGCGCACTATCGCACTCGCGCCGCAACAGGTCGATGATTTGCTGCGACTGTCGTCGCAGAATAATTGCCCCAGCTTCTTTTCGTGATAGCGGATCCGATGCTTTTCCACCAGCGCGATAAAGTGTTGGGGGTAAAGCGGGCCAACGCGGATCGGCAGAAATGCGGATTTTGTGAGAGAAAACTTCGCGGGCCGGTGTAGAGATTGGTGAAATTACACACGTCCGCCGCCCGAGATCCGGATTTTCTCTGCCAGCTTGCTGAATGTTCCAATAGCAGCACGGATCGCCCGCGCTTTCCCGCTTCGATTGCGCACATCATGCCGGCCGCCCCGGCGCCTATTACCACTACATCTTTTTTTGATTTCATGTGGCATGTTGCAGCCATTCTCACTGCTAACGTAATGCAGCCACTTTACGCCACACGCTGGCCAGCCATGATTGCTGTTCGAAAGGAAGGCCGGCAGGGCGATAGTAATGGGTTATTTCGGCGAACCCGGCATTGGCGAGATAGCCCCTCCAGCTTTCGATATCGTGGTATACGCCGTAGCGCCCCTGGTTCCAGCCCTCCTCGTTATTTCCCCGGGGGTTCGAGCTGAATAACACCCCGTCCGGTTTCAGCGTTGCCCAAAGTTCCTTCAATACACGCGATAGCTCGGAAGTGGGAACATGAAACAGTGAGGCATTGGCAAATATGCCGTCAAAGTATCCATCCGGCAAATCGAGCCTGAGAAAATCCTGATGCCATACCTCGCAACCGCTATGGCCGCGAGCCATTTCGACAAAATTCATCGCCCCCTCCAGTCCTGTTGCGATATGGCCAAGTTCTGCAAAAACCTTCAGATCACGGCCTGGTCCACAGCCGAAATCCAATATGTTGAAGGGCGGAACGGCTTTGATATGTTGAAGCAGCGCGGCGATATTTTGCCCGACGTCATGGTCTTTCGTTCCGTCCAGAAAGCCTCGGCACGTTCGTTGTAGCGGGCCAGCGTAAGGTCGGTGATTTCCCCGAGATCCAGTGAGTTTGGCTTCATATCGGGCGACTCTCATCGAATGTGATATAAAAATTTATCGCGATATATTCTGCAGCCAGCGGTTATGGCTTACCCAATTGCGTAGTGTCCAAAGAACAATGACGATATTTTATTTGAAAATGCCCAATATCGCGCCACGCGACATCAAATTGCACATGATTTCAAGCCCGCCCTGAATCACGACCTCGGGCGAGGGATGTCGACTTTCCATGGCAATGATTTGAAGCGCCGCTTTGACCCGTATGCTCAGCAGAAGCCAGGAGATTTATCAGGCGTGACGTAAATGCGTTTATTTCGGTGAATTGAATCTGATCATCCGCATTGCGGAATACGAGCAGATAGGTTTCTGTTGGCGTGACTCGTGTGCGGGGACCAATACGGTGCACTGGCCAGTTATAACGAAGGTTAGCGAAACGGGATTTAAAACCGGACGCTGTTCCAGCAAGCTACCTTCCCGGTCGATTCTTCCCAAGCCGGCGCCAGGGTTGAAATGGAAAGCGCCAGTTCTACCCATTCGTAATGCGCGAGCTCCAGCACGAATTCCGGATAATTTGCCGGTATCGCCTCTTCGCTCTGCAGGAAGTGGATGAACTCATCGGGTATTTGGCGAAAAAAAGGCGAACGGCTGCGATGCGTGGCAAGGAAACAGCGCATGAGTCGTCTCCATCGCCGTTTTCCCAGCACTTTATTGAGCACGGGAAAACAGGTCAGGAGAAAACTCTCGAGATTGTTGTAAACCAGCTTTCTGTATATTTTCATGCGCCGCGTTTCAATACCGCGCGGGCAACGGTTTATCTTGGGGTTGCGTATATGCGCAGTGAAAGCATACTGGAAGCGCTGAAATTCAGGAAGCGGCATACCCATGGCTCGGTCCGCGATGCCGGGTCTGGATCAAGCCGATGCGCTCGACTTCACGCACCAGTTCGTGGAGGGGCGGGATATTGAAATCGCGCTCCAGCAGAGTGGGTGCCACGCCATGAATATGGTAAGTTTGTCGAGCAATGACCATACCGGATCGATCACGTCCGCGCCATGCGTATCGATAATCAAATTCTCCGCTTCATTATAGTGACCGGCCATATGCATATAAACGATGCGCTCGGTAGGCATCGCACGGATAAATTCGATCGGGTCGTAGGCGTGATTAATGCTATTGACGTATACATTATTGACGTCGAGATGCAGATCGCAATCCGCCTCGACCAATACAGCACGAATAAAGTCCGCTTCGCTCATCTCGGCGATGGGCGCCGCACGTAAAACGAAGCATTTTCCAACGCGATGCGTCGCTCCAGAATATTCTGGGCGCGGCGAACGCGCGCCGCAACGTATTTCACTGCTTCTTCAGTAAAAGGTATCGGAAGCAGATCGTATAAATGGCCATCGTCGGAGCAATAGGAAAGATGTTCGGTGTAAAAGCGGATTTGATGTCGATCCAGAAACTGCCGGATCTTTTTCAACAATACCTCGTCCAGCGGCGCCGGACTGCCGATCGAGAGCGAAAGGCCATGGCAGACAAAAGGGTAGCGCTCAGTGAAAATGCACAGATCGCGCCCCAGAATGCCGCCAAGATCAATCCAGTTTTCCGGGGCGATCTCAAAGAAATCGATGGCATCGGGAACACCGGTTTTTAACGCTGGGATCAATTCCCGCCGAAAACCGAGGCCCACGCTGGCACGAGGCAGGAATTCCACGAAACGGGAAAAATTACTTCTTCATTCCAGCATGGGGAGCTGTGCCTGCGGCGCACTTGGCTTGGCTCCCCCATAGCTATCGGCCTCAGGCTGATCCACTGCCCCATCCTTGTTGGCATCGATCCTGTCGAATATGTTTTCATGATGCTTGAGAAATTCTTGCTTGGTGACTTTGCCGTCCTTATTGGCATCTACCATAGACATGCCGCATCGACCTTCACCGGATTTTGCTCCAGCGCCATATTTGTTGGGGTCTACCTTATCGGCATACGCCAGCACATAGCCCTTATCCAGGGATTGAGCGGTAAAAGGGCTGTCTGCCGCGGAGGCGAACGGTACAGCGCCAAGTGTAGCGGCAAGGGCAGAACCAACGGTCAGCGAAATCATGGTTTTCTTGTTGCGCACAGTATTTTCTCCTAATTTTTGGATGGAATATTATGTCACAGTTCGAATGAATTGGGGATTGCCTTAACTAGGCAGCTGTCGGACTTGAAGGAAATCAGCTGCAAAAGCTGCGATTCTTCTCTTCAAGTCCGACGGCTGGTAGAACCCCGCTTTCCTGCGTTGGATGAGGCACAGGAAAGCGGAGGCCAAGCCGTACAAAACAAAGACGACCACGGGATTTGACAGTAGCTAGAAATTGTTCAGATGGATCTCTTAAGTTATTTACTGCTACCGCACTTGCCGTCTTTCATTTTGCCCTTCTTTTCATCTTTGGTGATAACGCCATCCTTGTCGGTATCCATATGTTCAAACATGGCGTCGTGATGCTTCGTCCATTCTTCCTTGGTGATCTTGCCGTCACGATTTGCATCTGCCATAGCCGCGCCGCACCTGCCTTCGCCGCATGCGCCTTCACCGCCGCACTTACCTTCTCCACCTTTCTTTTCGCCATAGTTATGGGAATCGGCCACCATGTAACCTTTGTCGAGGGACTGTATGGTAAATGGATTATCGGCCGCAGAAACAGCCGGTACCGTACCGAGAGTAGCGACAAAAGCGGAGCCTATTGCGATAGAAATAAGGGATTTTTTGTTGGACATCATGTTCTCCTATATATGTTAGGGATGTTACGATGTTAGAAACTCAGCGAAAACCGGTTGTTGCGTCGACTTTTATCGACCAGTTTTTTTTGCGACTGACTTTCGACGTGCGCAGATACCCGATATAAAACAACCTCCGCCATTCTTGAATAACGCGATATCGTCCGGAAGACAAGAACGACTATAAGAAACATAGCACAAATATTAGGGCAGGTGCGGCAATTTGCCGCACCTGCCCTATCATGGCAATGCTTCACAAAGAAATAGGACAAGGACCTGCCGCGCTTAAATCAAACGTTCCTCGACCGTTAATTTAACGGGTTATTTATTTTCTTTTGGGGGTATTCAAGCGATGGGAATTCTGCAAGAATTCCCGCTGTCGATGTAGGAGACTCTTCATGCAACTGATTAGCCGGAGCTCATCTAAAGCGGGGTTAATTTCTCGGGGAACCACATCAGACGAACCGCCAACCTACTTGCTGTATAATGTTTTTTTCTGTAAGTGTTACCACAGATCACCAGAAATAGAAAAGGAATATTAATATGCCGCAAGAACTGCATAAACAGGCTAGTCCCTATAAACCGAAGAAGGGAGAAACCTATATGAGTTCCAAGCAGCTTATGCATTTCCGCAATATACTGGAAGGCATCAAGTTTGAGTTGGGACGAGATATAGATCGCACGGTTCACACCATGCAGGACGAAGCCACGATTTTCGCCGACCCTAACGATCGCGCCAGCCAGGAATCGGACATGGCGCTGGAGTTACGGAACCGAGACCGTGAGCGCAAATTGATCAAGAAAATTGACGAGACTATCGCAAAAATAGATACTGGCGATTACGGTTATTGTGAAAGTTGTGGCGTAGAAATCGGTCTTAAACGACTTGAAGCCCGGCCCACCGCCACTCTCTGCATTGATTGCAAGACCCTGGATGAAATAAGGGAAAAGCAGGTCGCTAAATAATATTTTTCGGCTGACTTCTACAGGTATACATCTGCAGACGTAGCTGAATCGAATATTATTGCTATAAGATAAAAAGCCCTATCTCGCGATTAGGGCTTTTTTTATTTCCGCGGAAACAGGTTGGATCTGTCTTTCAGCGATGGGAGAGCAGTAATAGGTACTCCTTTTTGAAGAGCTACAATTCTCGCAAGAGATTGTCCAGCTATACCTACGATTGCCGTGTTGTCGGTGACCTCGGCAGAAACAGCTTTCATGCTCAGGCGTAAACGGCCTTTGTCATCGGCTTCCAGAACTTTAACACGCACCACCTGACCTTCCTTGAGATGGTCGGTTACGTTATTGACGCGCTCGTTGGCAATTTGCGAGATATGCAACAACCCATCCTTGCCGGGGAGAACGCTAACTATCGCGCCGAAGTCCAGAAGTTTTAAAACGGTTCCGTCGTAAATTCTTCCAACCTCAACCTCGGCCGTTATATCCTCGATACGCTTCCTTGCCAACTCGCCACCTTCGGCACTGATACACGCTATCATCACTGTGCCATCGTCAGCGATATCGATTGTGGTCCCGGTTTCTTCCGTCAACGCACGAATCACCGCGCCGCCCTTACCAATTACGTCACGGATTTTCTCGGGATTGATTTTTATTTTGATAATACGCGGCGCATGTTCCGAAATATCCTCGCGCGTTGTGGGCAAAGCCTGTTTCATAATTCCAAGAATATGCAGGCGGCCTTCCTTTGCCTGTATCAGTGCCGCATGCAGGATTTCTTTGGTGATGCCCTGAATCTTGATATCCATTTGTAGCGCAGTGATTCCTGCTCTCGGTACCGGCCACTTTGAAATCCATATCGCCCAGATGATCTTCATCACCCAGGATATCGGTCAGCACTGCAAATCTGTTGCCGTCCTTAATTAATCCCATGGCAATACCTGCCACATGCGCTTTCAGTGGTACGCCCGCGTCCATTAACGCAAGACAACCACCGCAAACCGACGCCATGGAACTGGATCCATTCGATTCGGTAATCTCCGATACCACTCGTGAGAGAATAACCAAACTCTTCGGGAGTAGGCAGCACAGCAACCAAAGCCCGCTTGGCAAGACGTCCATGGCCGATTTCACGGCGTTTGGGCGTGCCTACGCGGCCGGTCTCGCCGGTAGCATAAGGCGGCATATTGTAGTGGAGCATAAAGCGCTCGGAGTAATCGCCTTGCAGTGCATCGATTTTCTGTTCATCCCGTCCGGTGCCCAACGTTGCAACTACCAGCGCCTGAGTTTCCCCTCGGGTAAACAACGCAGAGCCGTGAGCACGCGGCAACAAGCCGTTACGGATCGTAATCGGCCGGACGGTGCGAGTATCACGCCCATCTATACGAGGCTCGCCATCCAGATATCTGTGTTCGCACAATTTTTGATTCCAGGGCAAAGCAGGCCTCCTTTACGGATTGCGCGTCCGGCCCTTCCTCAGAATTGACACCCACTTCGGTAAATACTCTTTTCCAGATATCGTCTATGGTTTCCGATCGCGCCTGCTTCTGCTTTAGCCGGAATGCGGCTCGCAAGTCATTTTCCGCCAAATGGGCGATTTTCTCAGCAAGCGCGGCATCCTTCGACACCGGGGCCCAGTCCCATGCGGTAACCCCTGCTTCGTCAGCCAATTCGCTGATCGCGTCGATCACCACCTGCATTTGCTGGTGGCCGTAGACGACAGCGCCCAACATGATTTCCTCGGATAGCTCCAGTGCTTCGGACTCCACCATCAGCACAGCTCGCTGAGTACCCGCCACCACCAGATTCAGTTGAGTCTGCTTCAGCTCGGTAGTGCTCGGGTTTAAGATATATTCGCCATTGATATAGCCTACACGAGCCGCGCCGATCGGGCCATCGAACGGTATGCCGGAAAGAACCAGCGCAGCGGAGGCGCCCAGAAGGGCAGGTATATCCGCATCCACCTCGTTATCGGAGGACAGAACCGTGGCCACAATCTGAACTTCATTATAAAAACTTTCTGGGAATAACGGACGGATGGGGCGGTCGATAAGGCGTGAGGTAAGAATTTCCTTCTCCGATGGACGGCCTTCGCGCTTAAAAAAACTACCGGGTATTCTACCGGCGGCGTAGGTCCTTTCCTGATAATCCACGGTCAAGGGGAAAAATCCTGTCCTTGTTTAGCATTTTTTGCACCCACCACGGTAACAAGGACCACGGTGTCGTCCATAGTGACCATCACTGCGCCGTGCGCCTGCCTTGCTATTTCCCCGGTTTCGAGTGTTAGTTGATGAGACCCGTAAGTAATGCTTTTCTTGATTTTCAATTAACTGCCCTTTTCGATAAAATCATGCCGGTCACGTCAGATCAATAGCTATAGCTCCGGCCAGGCTTATTGGAAATAGCGATTTCATTCATGCCGCTGCTATCTCACGCTGCTCGATATCTATTTGCGCAAGCCAAGGCGCTCGATCAGCGCACGATAACTATCATCGCTGCTACGCTTCAGGTAATCCAGCAGCTTGCGGCGACGGCTTACCATACGCAACAAGCCGCGGCGTGAGTGATGATCCTTGACGTGCGCTTTGAAATGACCGGCCAAATCGTTGATGCGAGCGGTCAATAAAGCCACTTGCACTTCGGGGGAACCAGTATCTCCGTCTGCTCGTTGATAGTCGCGCACCACCTGCGCTTTTTGTTCGGTTTTAACTGCCATACTGCTCTCCATTACGCCCAATAGGAAAGGGCGACATTTTACTCTTTAACAGGGTCAACTCTCAAGTAATGTAATGACTTTATTTCATTTTCGAATACCGGGCTAGTGGCACTGTCGAGTCTACCGGGAAATACGACGGGGAATACAACCGCCTTTGCGTACCAATCTCGAAATCATACTTAACCAGTTCGTTAGTCTGACACATATCCGCGGGGTGATGCGGCATTACGCGTCCTCATGCCAATTTCCGCGCCGGCATAACGCACCACAGCAGACAGAGCGGCACTCGCTGCACGCGAACCCATCGCGAGACGAAGTAGCGTACTGACTGCTAAAGATCCCCGTACCAGCAGAGGCAGGAGGCGAGCGAGGTCCGCGCTTCCGTCCGGGCGCACCGCATCGAGCAGAACTGGAGGCGGCGAAAAGTCAACCGGGTCCGAGATCGCCCGTATCGCCAGAAACGGCAAGCCCGCGGAACGGCAGCTTCTGCCACCGCACCGCTTTCCATGTCCACTGCGCAAGCTCCGGTTGCCTGCGCCAGCTCACGCTTGGCGATAGCCGAGGTCAGCATCTTGCTGCTCGCAGCCAATACGCCGCCGGTAACGTTCAAGTGGCCAGGCAGACATTGCCGCAAACTGTCACGCCAGCTCAGGTCGACTTGCAATGACGGTTCGGCATGGACCGACTCAGGCAATATCAAATGCCCCGGACGCAAATTGGAATCCAATGCGCCGGCAAACCCAAAACTCATCAAGGCACGCGCGCCACCCATTTTCAACCCTTCTGCGGCTTCGCGAGCGGCCTCTTCACCCATCCCGCAGAGCCAGATTGCAGCGTTTTCCCCCAAGCTGATTTTTTGATTGAAGGGCAGACGGAGCGAGGTAATGCATCGAGCTTCCATCCGCATCGCCGTGATGATGCCAACCTCCCTCACGCAGAGATCTTCCGCGTCAAAGCATGAAACCTGGCCAGCGCCCACAGTGGGAAATACTTGGTATAACCATAATATCTCAGGTAAAAAACCCGTGGAAAACCGGGTGCCGTAAACCAGGGTCATTCCATAATCCATCGCTGCCCTGTTCACGCAACAGGTATTCGATGCCCCTGCGCACTTCATGGCTGTGCCCGTCACCTGCCGCCATCAGGGCTAACAGCGCCCAGGCCGTCTGAAAAGACGTACTTCTCTCGAACTGTCCGGCGTGCTGGGGTTCGAAGTAGGTATCGTTACTTTCGCCCCAGCCTCCGTCATCGCGCTGCACTGACTTCAGCCATTGCACCGCACGGCGAATTGCGAGATGGCCGGTATCAACGCGGGCCAGGCGGAAGGCCTCCATTACTGACCAGGTGCCATAGATATAATTGCTCCCCCAGCGTCCAAACCAGGCTCCGCTGGGTTCCTGCTCGCGAAATAGATAGGCGAGCTCGTTCCACAACAATCTTATGAGGCAATTCATGG
>CAWKMH010000059.1:0-52562 GCA_963850515.1 uncultured beta proteobacterium | reverse complement strand
CGGTTATCCGGAAACCCGTATCGAGCGGGTCAAGCACATGCTGCGCGAGCAACCCGATGCAGTATGGACGAATCAATATGCCAACGAGCGTAATTGGCAAAGCCATTATAACGGCGAAGGCGAGGAAATCCTGCGGGACCTGGACCGGCCCGCGGATTATCTGGTGCTGGGCGTCAGTACCTCGGGAACCATCCACGGCATTACGCGGCGCCTGCGCGAGGCTTGGCCCGGCCTGAAGGTCATCCCCGTGGATGCATTCGGCTCGGTACTGTTCGGTACTTCACCGGCGCGTTCGTGAATTACCCGGGCTTGGCGCAAGCCGCGTACCCGAATTATTGAAGCGCGATGAACTCGGCGAGGTCATCCAGATCGACGACTATGAATCCGCCGTGGCGTGCCGGCAATTGGTAAAGCGGGAAGGAATCTTTGCCGGGGGATCATCCGGCTCCGTCATCGCCGCTATCCAGCGCCTTTCCGCCCGCCTGCTGCAACCGGCACGCATCCTGACCATCCTGCCCGACCGCGGCGAGCGCTATCTGGACACGGTATACAACGACCAGTGGCTGTTGCGCATGAGGGAACGCCATTTTGCACGTATGACAAAAGGATTTACCGGCACGCCTCTGGGGCAAACAGCATGAATATGTCAGATACCTCACCTGATTTGCTCTATCTTAGCCGCAGCGATCTCAGCGCATTAGGCGGCAGCCATTCGCAACCCTATGTAGATGCAATAGTGGATGGATTGGCGGCGCATGCTCGGGGCGACTATGTACAACCGCTCAAACCTTATCTGCGCTGGCCAGGGGCCGATCACATCGCCGACCGTATTATTGCCATGCCTTGTTATCTGGGCGGCGAGCAACCGGTCGCCGGCCTGAAATGGGTCGGTAGCCGCCAGCACAATCCGGTTCACTTTGGTCTTGAGCGCGCCAGCGCGGTCATTGTGCTGAATGATGCGGAGACCAATTATCCGATCGCGATCCTGGAAGGCGGGCTGATCAGCGGCATGCGCACGGCAGCCATTACCGCCGTGGGTACCCGCTATCTGGCACGTGAGGGCTTTACCGATGTTGGCCTGTATCGGATGCGGCCCGATAGCGCGCATGCAGATGCAGACACTGCTGGAGCAGTTTCCGGATATCCGAGCGTATCCATCTGTTTGATTTATCCCCTGAGGCGGCCAGATCGCTGGCTGCCATATTGGCGGAAAGCAACCCGGATGTGGATTTTCTCTGTACGGACTCGGCGGAATCCGCAGTGAGAGCGGCTGACGTGGTTGTGACCTGTACCGTAACCAGTACCCCCTACCTGGCCTTCGATTGGCTTAAACCCGGTGCTTTTATCAGCAATATATCCATCATGGACGTTCACAAGGATGTCTATGAGAGGGCTGACAAGGTGGTGGTGGATGATTGGGACCAGTCAAATCGCGAAAAGAAGATCATCAATCAGTTGGTGCTGGAAGGGCGCTTCAGCCGCGAACAGTTGCATGCAGAGCTTGGGGAGATTGTTATCGGGGACAGGCCGGGCCGGGAGAACGAAGACGAAATCATTTTGCTCAACCCCATGGGCATGGCCATCGACGACATCATCTGCGCGCGTCACTTTTATCGCCTTGCGCATGAGCGTGGAACCGGTACTCGACTGCCGCTATACGGCTGAACCGCATGCAGATCATCCCACCTCATCCGTATGCGAACCGGCTGGCTCAGGACTTGTTCGATGCGCTCTGGCTGGAAAACCTTTACGGTTTTCGCGGGCATTGCATCCTGCATCCGGAGGCCGATGGAAAAGCAGTGATGGAAATTGCGCTTGACGAAACGCGGTCGTTACGCTGGCAAGGGCAGAGGGCAGATGGTTTGCGCCCGTTTCGGGTGCTGGGTTCCAACGCGGTTTTGCATACGGATACGAATACGACGAAATCTCGAGCTCAGCAAGATTGTCGAGGTCTTGCAGACGGCAGACTGGTGGAGTGACCGGACAGGCCGTTTTACGCGGTTCTTCACGCTTGCCTATGACCAGGCCGCATTTGCGGCAGTGCATGAGCAAAATATCCTGGAAAGTCTCATGGCTGCGCCCGAAGACTTGCTGCCCTGGGAAGCGTTGAGCTGCCTTAAAGACCGGCCGTTTCATCCCCTGGCCCGTGCCAAGGATTGGAATGGAGACCATGGCTATGGCTATGCCACGGAAACAATGGCATCGCTTCCGCTTCACTGGGTTGCGGTACCGCGAGATCAAATAGTAAGCGGACCGGCGGCTCAATCCGCCGGTCAGCCTCTGGCGGAGAGCCTGCTTGATCCTGGCCAGCGCGACAGACTGACTCAGGCCGCTCGCGCCTCCCATGCCGATAGCGAGAACTGGTTATGGATGCCGGTCCATCCATGGCAGTGGGCCTGGCTCAACCGATCGATTCCCCTGAAGCTCAGCGAGTGCATTTATTTGAGTATCGGGGCCTGGAACAGCGATTCCCACTGCGTCGTTGCGTTCGCTTGCCGTCACAGGAAACCCCGGCACGCATCTGAAGCTCGCACTCTCCGTTCGTACGCTGGGGGCAACTCGCGCCCTGCCGCCACGCTATCTACATAACGGCACACTTGCCAGCGCTTGCCTGGAATCCTTGCGTCGGCGCGACGACTGGCTGGCGGCTCACCTGTTGTTATGCGATGAGAACCAGTGGTGGGCATTGAGCCAATGCGATGCGCTCGAATCCGAACCGGGCGAACTGGCCTGCATGATTCGCCGCTATCCAGTACTCCCCGGCGCGACACTGATCCCGATGGCGGCGCTGCCGGCGGTCTCGGCTGATGGCAAGTTGCCGGCATTCGATCACCTGATCGGCGTCCGCAGCGCCGGAAGAAGCCGCCTGGCGCCTGTTCGGCGATATTGCCAGGGCTTTACTCGAGCTGGGGCTGCGCTGTTTTGCGCACGGCGTCATGCCGGAGTTGCACGGGCAGAATGTATTGCTGGCCTTTCGAGGACCGGCAAATTGCCGCGCTGGTGCTGCGTGATCATGACACATTGCGCGTGTGCCGCCCATTGATGCAGGCCCAAGGCGTCACGATCCCGGACTATGTAATCGATCGCAGCACGCCTAATACACTGGAACTGAATACCCCGCGGGAACTGCTGGCTTATCTGCAAACCCTGGCGATCGAGGTCAATCTGTATGCGCATCCTCGCTGCGCTGGCCACCTATTATGGCCGGGACGAAGCGCATGGATGGCGTATCGTCCGCCAAGCGCTCGAAACCTGTCTGGCACGCTGTTCCGCTGCCGGTTGAAATCGCCGGCGAGACAAGAAAAATATTGCTGGAGGAGGCGGAGTGGCCCTTCAAGCAGTTGCTTGCTCCGCTATTCAATGTCACAAGTTTCGGCACGGGTATGCCCAGCGCCATGGGTCGTCTGCCTAATCCCTTGTTGGCCGAGCAGTCCGTCATGGCCGAAGATGACAGGCAGGCACCGGGATAACAGGCATGAATAACCTCACGTTGCTACTGGTCTGCCAGGCCGTTACCACGCTTGGGCTGATGGTCTTCGTGCCCATCATGCCGCTATATATTGCAACGCTGGAACAGATGGATGCCGTGGGTGCGGCGCACTGGAGCAGTCTCTGCACTGGCGGCGCCCGCCGTTGGTACGTTGTGTTTCGCTCCTTACGTCGGCAAATGCTGCGATCGTTTTGGCTACAAGCGGATGCTGCTGGCATCGCTGACCGTGTTCATCGCCAGCATGCTGCTGATGGCATTGAGCCCGAGTTGTGCACGGCTTCATGCTGGGCCGTTTGCTGCAAGGCATAAGTACCATTGGCGTGGTGCTTACCGCCTTCATCGGCTATGTCAGCGATGACACTTCACGGGGGCGTTCGCTGGGTTTGCAGGAAAGCGCCATTGCGTGCGGCGCGCTGGCCGGCCCGTTATTGGGCGGCATCATGCTGGATTATTGGTCGCTCAAACCGCTGCTGCTGACCAGTGCCGTACTTACGGGTGTAGCTGGCGGAATACTGTGGAGCTCAACTCAGCGAACCGCGAAAAAGTGCAGGAATTCCCGGCTTGCCCTTTTCCGGGTTGCGCACCGTGCTGGGCGACAGCAACCTGCGCAACTGGATGCTTGCAGCCTGTTTTATTCAGGCGGCTGCATTCGCCTTTGTCAATGTCTTCGCACTCTATCTGACGGCGCTTTTCCCTGCTGCCGAGGCAATGGCGAGCAAGATCGGGTTCCTGCACGCGCTGGGCTGGCTTGCGACGATGCTGGCCGCTCCGTTGTGGGGCCGTCTGAACGATCGCGGTGAACCGCGACGCTACTTCACGTTCGCTGCCATGGGGTGCGCGCTATCGACCGGTTTGCTGATCCTTTCGATCAGATCTGGATTGTCGCGCTGTTGCGGATAACCCAGGGTGCCTGTTACGCGGCATTGATGCAGTCGGTATTGCTGGCTTGCAGCCGCCAGTTACCCATCTCGGCATATGGTTATGTGACGGGATTAAGCAGGAGTTTCATGGTTGTCGGCCAACTGCTGGGCCCGCTACTTATTTTACTCCTGCTGCCGGTCCTTTCGCCCGTCGATCTTATCTGGCCTGTTGCCGTGCTGTTCTTCGCGGGTGGGTTACTGGTTTTTAGCGGTCGTACCGCTGGATTTTTCATTTGCGGAGTTAAAAAAATGATTCCGATGCCGTCACATCTGCTGGAAATGGCGCCGATAGAGCGGCGCCTGGTGGAGCAGTATGTCAATACCTATTGCCGGGAAACAGGTCGTTTCGATCCACGTCTCGCAGCGGATGACGCAGGGCCCGTTGAACTTCATTCGCATATCAAGGCCTGGCGAGCCGCCGGATGGCGCCCTATCTGGTTTCGTTTGGACAAACCGACTACCAGTTGGCGGGCGCGTTTACCTACTTTTCGCCCATTGGCTATCACCGCTTGGCGCCATTTGCCTGGATTGGAAGGCACGGTGATTGGCAACCCCTGACAACCGATGCAACATTGCTGACCGATCTGATCGCCGACGCGCTCGCTGCAGCCGGCCGAATCAGCCCGCGGAAACGAGCCGATCACAGCCGAGCCGTTGAAAACACTGATGCGGAACAGCATAGCCCAAGTCCGCCGCTTCCATCTGCATAAACCCACAGGGGACGCCCGCCTTTCCTCTCTGCCGAGCAGGGACTGCGCTTTGGTCACATTTTTCATGTTACTTCCAAGGCTGCCGAAGGTTTTAGCGAGGAAGACATGCAACGCTATGCCCCGGAACTGGGCGCCTCATTTCGCCTGCATTACTTTGCAGTTATGGCCGACATGCTGGAGACCCGTGTTATAAATGGCGAAGCATCCCGCCAGTGACCCGGAAGTGGCGTTGTTTGCCGAGAATCTGCTTGCCGGCGGCGATTACCGGCTCATTGCCTTGTCATCCCTGGCAGGCCAATTATTTGCTGGGTCTGCCCGAAATCAGCGCACTGATAAATCAAGGAATGCTGGTTTCGCTCGGCCCGATGGGTGAAGTGGCCTGGCCCACATCTTCGGTGCGCACCGTCTGGCTACCCCGCCAAAATTTGTTTCTCAAGCTGTCGCTCAATATCCGTATCACCAATTTCATACGCAACAACCCATCCGAACAGGTCAGGCGGGCGCTGGATGCCAGCCTGGCTCTATCGTTACTTCCCCGTCATATGCTCGAACAATCGGCATTTCGCATCCTGCCCGAATTGGCGAGCCAGACGCTGAGGCTGCCGGACGAAGCGTTGCGCGCTGCCTGTGCGGTGGTTTACCGGCAGGCGATGCCGGCAACCGAGGCGGAGCACGTCCAGACAATCGTGGCGGTACTGGAAGAGCCTGCCGATGGAGAAATTCCATTGCTGGCCTTGTTGCGGCTGTCTGCCAGGGGAAAACCGCTCAGCGAGGGAGTGATACGCATGTGGTGGAAATGCTATCTGGATGTCACCCTGTTGCCGTTGCTGCATCTCTTTCTGGAGCATGGCATCAGCCTTGAAGCCCATCTGCAGAATACCCTGATCGCCTTCCACGATGGCTGGCCGTCTGGTGGCTATGCGCGAGACATGGAGGGCGTCAGCATCAGCCGCGCACGTTTCCAATTCCTCGATCGCCTGCCCGGCGACAGCCCGGTTCTCTATGCGGAGGAGCAGGCCTGGCACCGCTTCCAGTATTACGTGCTGGTTAATCATATAGGCCATGTGGTTGCCTGTCTGGCTCGCACCGGGCTGACTACCGAAGCCGGCATTGTGGCGCGACACCGCATTGATGTTGAGCTCGATCGATGACCCATTGATACGCCGATTGCTCACACAGCCGACCTTGCCGGCCAAAGCCAATATGCTCAGCAGTTTCCACCAGCATGGGGAATGCCCATCATGGGTTGAGATACCCAATCCACTGATTGCAAAAATAAGCGCAATGAATTCACTCGACTATGAAAACCTGATTAATAGTCCGGCTTACCGCCAGGCGAGCCGCCGCGTATTACGCCAACTGCTGGAGGCGCTGCTGTTTGAGCGTGCTGTACCGCATTGCACCTGGGATGGCGAAACACTGAATTTGCCGGGGCTCCGTGCGGATAACGTTCCCGTCAGCTATCAATGCCAGGCCCGCCAAACCATGAGCTTTGGCCGCGTACGCATCACCACGCCATTGCTGCGCATCGATAGCGGCGTTACCCATGAAGCCTGCGACCCCGCGCTGTTCCTGGCGGAAATTGCCCCCTGGCTGGTTGCCGACGAACTACGGCTGAGCCAATTCGCATCCGAACTGCTGGCTACGCAGATCAAGGATGCACAAACATTATCCGCACACGACGGCAAGCCGTTACGCGATGCCGACTATGACACGCTGGAAGCAAGGCTGACCGATGGTCATCTCTATCATCCGGTCTACAAGTCGCGGATAGGCTTCACACTTGATGACAATAAAATGTACGCGCCCGAAATCGCGACCTCGGTAGCGCCGCTGCTCCTCGCCGTACGCCGTGATCGTTGCCGCTGGGCGGTTAGTAAAACGCTGAATAATGATGCGGAAAGGGGCGGTTGCGCTGCTGGGTGAGCCCGGCTGGGAGTATTTTTGCGATCAATTGTTCCGGCGCTCGCTTGCAGCCCGACGATTATCTGCCGCTACCGGTTCATCCATGGCAATGGGACGAAGTTGTTCTACCCGGCTATCACCAGGCGCTGGCGCGAGGCGAACTGTTTGCGCTCGGCGTGCTGCCTGACCGGTATCTGCCTCAGCAATCGATCCGTACCTTAAGTAATTTGAGCGACCGCAACCGTTTGTCGCTCAAGCTTTCGATGAGCCTCGTCAATACGTCCACCTCGCGGGTACTGGCGCCGCACACCGTGCAGAATGCACCCGTCATCAGCGACTGGTTGCATGGGTTGGCGGAGCGAACCGACTGGTCATTGCCCCTGGCGTGCCCCGTGCTGTTGAGAGAGGTCGCTGGCGTGAGTTTCACGCCGGTGGCCATGGCTCACGGCCAGTACGGCGCGTTATCGTGCATCTGGCGCGAAAGCGTGCATAACTATTTGCGTCCGGGTGAAAGAGCGGTGCCGATGACCGCCGTCATGCATATCGATATCGACGGAAGGCCCTTCATCGATCCCTGGGTTCGGCGCCATGGGCCCGAGCAATGGCTAAAGCGGCTGGTGGAGCGGGCATACTTGCCGGTACTGCATCTGCTTTGGGAACATGGGACCGCATTGGAGTCGCATGCCCAGAATATGGTCCTGCTGGTGGAAGAGGGGCTACCGGCGCGCGTAGCACTCAAGGACTTCCACGATGGGGTACGCTTCAGCAGAGCGCTATTATCCGCGCCTGCGCCCGTGCTTACCGCACCGCCGCCCGAGCATGTGCAGATCAATCCAAATTCCTTTCTTGAAAGCGAAAACGCCGAGGAATTACGGGATTTCACCTTCGATGCGCTTTTTTTCGTCAATCTGGCGGAACTGGCCTGGCTGTTCCTGCGCCACTACGGTATAGCGGAAAAACAGTTCTGGCAAATTACCTGCGAAGTGTTGCAGGCACACCAGAAACGCCATCCCCAGAGTGAGGCGCGTTATTCGCTGTTCGACTGTTTTGCCGATGAGGTGGGTGTCGAGTTACTTGCCAGCCGACGCTTCCAGTCCGAGATCCGGTTACGTACGCGGTCAACGCAGAACCCCCTTGCAAAAGTCGAGGAACCGTCATGCGTCTGAAGAAGCGCCTGGAAGCAGACGAGACCGTCTATGGCTTGTTCTGTTCCACCCCCGCCGCGCTGAGCGTGGAAATAATCGCAGCGGCCGGCTATGACTTCGTTGTAATCGACCTGGAACATACCCTGATCAGCTCAGGGCAACTCGCCGCAATGCTGCTGGCAGCCCGCGCCAGCAGCATTGCGGCGCTGGTCCGGGTCGCGTCGCCTCATCAGACTCTTCAGGTACTGGATGCCGGCGCGGAAGGCGTTGTATTTCCGCATATCCGCTCGGCGCAGGAAGCACGGGATGCGGTGCGCCTTTGCCATTTCGCCCCGCTCGGGGAGCGTGGCCTGAACGCTACCTTGCATACCCGTTACGGGCGCGATGACCTAGCTGGGTTCACGAGTGCCGCACGAGAATGCACCCTGGTGGTAGCGATGATCGAAGACCGCGAAGGGCTGGAGAATGTCGATGAAATTGCGGCGGTGGAAGGGGTGGACGTATTGCTGGCGGGTGCGGCGGATCTCTCGCAATCGCTGGGCCTGCCCTGGCAAACCAGTCATCCGGACGTACGTGAAGCGGTATCACTTGTTCGTGCCGCGGCTGAACACCACAATAAGATGTTCTGCGCCTTGCCTCGGATACCGGGGGACTTCGAATCCGATTATCGCAGCTCGGTTCGCATGTTCATTCTTGGCGATGATCGCGGTATTGCGCGGCGCGCCATGGCCTCGCATCTGGTAAAGCACCAGGCCAAGGTGCTTTACCAATGAACCCGCAACGCTTGCACGACTATCTGCATAGCCGAGCGCGCTCCGAGTTACAGCCCGACTTGCAGCCGAGATACTTAAGCCCGTATGCGCCTATATTTATGATCTGGCGCATTTGCGCCGGCGTGCCGACATGCTGCGCCGCAGCCTGCCTTCACGGTGCCAGCTCTTTTACGCCATCAAAGCTAATAGCGACGAGCCGGTATTGAAGGCGCTGCTCAACCACACCGACGGCTTCGAAGTGGCATCGCTGGGCGAAATCCAGCGTGTGCGCGCCATCGATGATGCCGTTCCCATCGTATTCGGCGGCCCCGGCAAAAGTGACGCAGAACTGGAAGGTGCGCTCGATCACCGAGTCATGCTGATCCATGTGGAAAGCGAGCATCAGTTGCGGCGACTCGACTGGATCGCGCGATGCCGTCACGAGGTGGCGGATATCCTGCTCCGCGTGAACCCGGCCCATGTGCCGCAAGAGGCAACATTGCGCATGGGCGGACAGGCGACCCAGTTTGGCATTGAAGAGGCACAAATTCCCGCTCTGCTCGAACTCATCCGGACCCTGCCGGGCATTCGCCTCAAGGGTCTGCACATCCATGCCATTTCCAACAACCTGAATCCGGATACCCACCTTGCCCTGATGGAGCATTACTTTGACCTGGCAGAGGCGTGGCAGCGCCACTATGGGCTGAAGTTCGACTGGCTGAATGTCGGCGGCGGCATTGGCGTTAATTATGCTGATCCGGATTCGTCTTTCGATTGGGAAAGTTTCTGCGCAGGCCTGTCGGCGCTCATCGCCGCGCGCCAGCCCGGGTTTCAGGTTGTATTCGAGTGCGGACGTTTTCTCGCCGCAGACTGCGGTTGCTACATGAGTGAAGTCATTGACGTGAAAACTGCCTATGGCAAACACTTCGCCATCCTCCGTGGGGGCTCGCACCACTTCCGGCTGCCGGTTTCGTGGCAGCACAACCATCCTTTCATGATATTGGAGCGCGAAAGCTGGCATTACCCTTTTTCGCGCCCTTCAGTTCGCGATGCCCCGGTCACGCTTTGCGGCGAGCTATGCACGCCGAAGGACACCCTTGCACGCGATGTCCATGTCAAACAGCTTCGAGCCGGGGATTGTGTCGCCTTCCTGCTGGCCGGAGCCTATGGCTGGCATATCTCCCATCACGATTTTTTAAGCCACCCTCATCCTGAACGTGTGTTTCTGGACAATTGTTAAAAAGGACTCACGATGCTCTGTTCGCTCCCTATTCATTTTGTACACGTCAAGCGGGTTCGCCCGAATGAGTGCCACTATTCCAATCACGCGGTGACCCTGGCGGATACCATTTTGCGCGAACAGCTCTGGCGCATCCCCATCGCTGTGGAGCGTACCAGCCTGGCTGTCATGGATGGCCACCATCGCCTGGAGGCGGCGCGCCGGCTCAGGCTGAAATATATTCCCTGCCTGCTGCTCGACTACGATTGCGTAAAAGTCGATGCAACGCGCCAGGGCTACCTGGTCAATCCGCATGAAATCGTGCGCCGCGCCAGAACCGGCGAGTTATACCCCCCGAAAACCACCCATCACCGGTTTTCATCGCCGTTTCCCATTTGCAATATTTCGGTGCCGTTGCTGCAGGATCCGGCTGTCATATCTTCTTTGCCTGCATCCACGCGTTTCATGTCTCGATATGAAACCAGTATGGCAACGGCGGCGGATGAGCAACATCCGACCATGAATAAGGACTTATCGTGAGGCGTAAATCCTGGTTCATGGAGAGGGCATTGGCATCATGAAAATTAATTTGTACTCGGCAATCGTTGCACTTTCATTGACGTCCTGGATTCAGCAGGCGGAAGCCGAGACTCCGCCCAGTGGGCAATCCGAAGCGGGAAAAAGCTGCCCGGCCGTAACCGTGACCGGCGAGCGGATAGGGAGTTTCAACTCCGATTCCGTTCAGGTCGGAACATTCCGGGATATGGCGCCAATCGATGTGCCACAGACCAGTAATGTGATCACACGGGAAGTGCTCGATGCACAGGCCATAACCGGTGTATTTGGCGCATTGCGTAATACGGCGGGTGTTACGCGTTCGCAATTGAACGGTTCGACTTACGACAATATTTCGATTCGCGGCATTCTCGTGGAAAACCGCAGCAATTACCGGCTCAACGGATCGCTGCCGATCATCAACCTGATCGATATCCCGATGGAGAACAAGGAGCGCGTTGAAGTACTCAAAGGCGCCTCATCGCTATATTATGGTTTCGTGCCGCCATCCGGCATCGTCAACCTGGTAACCAAACGTGCGGGCAAGGATCCCATTACAAATGTCTCGTTGATGGCAAATATGTATGGCGGCGCCAATACGCATATCGATCTGGGCCGGCGCTTCGGCAGCGAACAGCAGTTCGGGGCACGCATCAATCTTCTCGCCGGGCGCGAAGATATCGGCATCCACAATTTCTCCGGTTACCGCGCCCTGATGTCGGGCGCTTTTGACTGGCGGGTCACCGATAAACTTTCCGTCAAGTTTGATGTGGAGCATTATCGCAAGGAGGTTTCCGAGCAAGCGGCGATACAGGCCCCTCCAGCGGTCAATGGCGTGATCACATTACCCCCTATTCCGAATGCCCGCCGTAATCTCGCTGGGGAATGGCAGAAGTATGACGCCGAGGCAACCAACCTGCTGCTTCGCGCGGATTATGCAATAAGCGACAATTGGGGACTGCTATTCGAGATCGGTAAGGCGCAAACCAGGCGGGACCGCAATTTCTCCCAGTTCCAGAATTACAACCTTGCCACCGGCGAGGGAACCCTGCGCACTTTCTTCAACCGTGGCCAGCATTGGGATAATCAAAATATTCGCGCAGAAGTATTCGGACGGTTTCCGGGCCAAGCCATTACCCATGAGGTATCCGTGGGTTTTACCGGCAACGAGCGCAGCCAGGACCCCGCACCTCATCCACATTCGATACCACGCAAAATCTGTATAACCCCATTGATATTGCGCGGCGGTCTCCCACCGTACGCCATTTAGCGCAAACCGATCAAAAATAACGGATTTTGGCTTGTATATATCCGATCGAATCTTGATTGGCGGCAGGTTGCAAGTCATGCTGGGGGTACGCAGCAGTTTCTACGAGAGTGTCGCTGCGACCACCCACTATAAGGCCGATAGGGTCAATCCGTCGTTGTCCCTGATGTATAAGCCCATCCCCAACGTGTCGATATACGCCAGCTACATTGAAGGGGTCGAGGAAAGCGGGCAGGCGCCCGCCAATCGCGCCAATAATGGGGAGATCCTGGCGCCGGCGGTGTCGAAGCAAAAGGAAGTGGGCGTCAAGGCGCTTGTCGCGCAGGGCATATTGCTTCAAGTGGCATACTTCGACATCAAGCGCGCCTCGACAACCGTGGATGCAGCCAATCGTTTTGTTCTCAACGGCATGGCCCGGTATAGGGGCTTTGAGTTGTCAGCCTCTGGTGAGATGACGAAGCAATTGTCGCTCATCGGCTCGGCCCTATTCATGGAGGCGGAACAATTGAACAGAGCCAATGCCGAGACTTTCGGCAAGATACCGGATAACACGCCGCAACGCACGGCCAGCCTCTTTGCCGAGTACCGCCTGACCAGCATACCTGGACTGGCGCTCAGCAGCGGCGTGCATTACGTGGGAAGACGGCCCGTGAACAGCGCCAACCAGGCCTTCGTGGATGATTACGCGATACTTTCCCTGGGCGCACGCTACGCGACCCGTATTGCGGGCAAACGCACCATGATCCAGGCAGTCGTGGATAACGCGGCCAACAGCAATTATTGGAGTACTGCGGGCAACGGATTGTTGGGTGTCGGCGCGCCCATTCTGTATGAAGGTCGTGTCTCGGGTCGAGTTCTGATTACCGGGTTCCAGGAGGGTATTCGGGAAGCCGAATTCCTGAAGCGGAAACGCACGCTTTTGGGGTACCTACCCGGATGTTTCATAAATTCGCGTGATGATTGCGCAGGATTTTGTTTTGTAGGGAGATTTTGTGAAAGAGTGGCGTAGTTATTCATACGCCCGACTGAACGAAATTTTCATACGAAACAAAAGACCAGCAAGGGCATGCGTCAATTTATGAAACATCCGGGTTAAATATCCAGATGAGGTATTCGTCATGAAAATACGAAGAGTCGTCTTCAATTTTCATCTTTATATCGGGTTGGCGGCTGGGTTGTTCCTGGTATTGAGCGGCTTGACCGGTAGCATGATCGTGTTTCGCGAGGAGATCGAAGCACTTTTGCATCCCGAATTGATGGAAGCAGCAGTGAGCGGCGAGCGGGTTCCTCTACAAACTGTGCTGAATGCGGTCAGGCAGGCGTACCCTGACGACACGGTTTTTTCTGTTCGCATGCCGCGCACGCCGGAGCAGACTTACCTGCTGAAAATGAACGAGCCGCATGGCTTATTCGTTTATGCAGATCCTTACAGCGGTGAGTTGCTCGGCGCCCATCGGCAGGAAGACACTTTTATGGGGTGGGTCGCCCTGTTGCATACCGAACTTCTGATTGGGGAGGGCGGTGAAACCATTCTCGGCGTTAGCGCCTTACTGCTGATTTGCATGAGCATCACCGGCTTCTTCCTCTGGTTGCCGCCCAATGGAAAGGGAATAGGGAAACTTGCGCGGGGTTTCAAGGTTGGCTGGTCTGCACCATGGAAAAAAGTTATTTTTGATCTGCATCGTGCATCAGGCGCCTACACTATCGTTTTTCTCATGATTATTGCCTTCACCGGTGTCTCCCTCGTGTTCAATAAAGCCGTAGTTGAGCTTACCAATTTTCTGACAGCGAGTGTGCCAAGACCGGTCCCGCCTCATTCCGATCCTCTTGGCGCCGGAGGAATGATTCTTCCGCTGGACGACCTGCTGCATCAGGCCGACAGCATCCTTTCCGGACCTACTACCTGGATCAACCTTCCGCAAACGCCACAGGCGCCTCTGGTGGTGCGCAAAAAAATGCCGGAAGAATCCCATCCAAATGGAAGAAGCTTCATCTATTTCGATCAATACACCGGAGGAGTGTTGCGTGTCGAAAATGCTTTGGCAGCGCCTTCAGGAACCCGGATTTATAACTTTTTATATCCTCTCCATATCGGAGTGGCAGGGGGAACGTTTACCCGAATTTTACAAGTGATCATAGGATTTTCACCGCTTGTGCTATTTGTTACCGGCTATCTCATGTGGAGGAATCGAACGAAAGCGAGAGCATATAAAGAGACTTCTAAAAATCCGGCTTCCAACTCTGCCGTACTACGACATGATAAGTAGGGTTTTCCCGATGCGCTCAAGCCCATCCGACTCCCTGTTACCAGGGCGAAATCCCGGATGGTTCATGACATTCACGCCAGATATTTTTTTATCAGCCGCAAAGTTGCGCTGGGAAAGCCATAAAACCCTATTAATATTATTGCCTTTCGGGCGTCATTGAAATATAATGAGAACCGTTATCATTTCTTAAGATAAAGAAAGAATTACTCACAATCTCATGCCGTATCCCGGCGCATCGAACTAGACGACAATCGTAAACTCATTCATCAGAATGAGATATGGAAGGCGCCATTCCGAGGCGATACAGTATTGAGAACCGGCTGCAAAGCCGAGAAATGATTTCGCCGCCGCTGGGATAGGAGAATTAGCGCCTAAACCAGCGGCATTCTTGTAGCCCGCCAGCGATCCCGCAAGCCAGCCAATTTTATCCAACCTACTGGAATTATTGGCTGTGAAAAATAAATATAAAAGTAGCGCGAACATTGTTGCGTCCCGGCTTATCTCCTCAAGTTCGGTTAACGCTGATGAACTCAAGGATACGCCCCTCTGTGCGATTCGCTCCAAAAACCACAACGTGGTACGAAAGCGCAATGGCAGGAAAGAAAAATCCAATTTATATCGATCTTCCCTCGCAGCGGCAGTACAGGGTGCGCTGTTTTTTCTTGGCACGGCTGCCATAGCCTTGCCTCATGCGGCTTTTGCCGAGTCGGGTGTTGGCGACAGCACTCATGCGCACCCATACAATATTTCTGCCGGCCCGCTGGAAGATGCGCTCAATCATTTTGCAAGGCAGACACGGGTCAAGCTTTCCTTCGCTGCCGCCGATGTAAAAGATATCGCGACGCAAGGGCTAAACGGCAATTTCTCGGTACAGGGCGGATTGAACCGTCTTCTGACTGGAAGCGGCCTCGAGGCGGTACCGCAGGCTAATGGGTACACTGTAAGGAAGCTACCAGCGATCAGTGGCTGATCAACCTACGGCGCTACCGCCAATAAAAGTCTCTGCAAGCACTATAACCAGCCCGACGGATGGTTATATGGCTACAAAAAGTTTTAGCGCCACCCGAACCGATACCCCGCTGCGCGACGTACCGCAATCCATCACTGTTGTAACGCAGGAGATGATCAAAGATCAGACCATGCTGAGTATCGGCGACGTGGTGCGTTATGTGCCGGGTGTCAACACCTCACAAGGGGAGGGCAATCGCGATACCGTGATTTTTCGTGGTAACAGCTCGACGGGAGATTTTTATGTCGATGGGTTGCGCGATGACGTTCAGTATTTTCGCGATCTCTACAATATAGACCGGGTTGAAGTCCTGAAAGGATCCAACGGGATGATTTTCGGGCGGGGCGGTGCGGGTGGCGTGATCAATCGCGTCCTCAAGGAAGCCGGTTGGACGCCGATACGTGAAATTACGGCGCAGTATGGATCCTTCAGCCATAAGCGGATTGCAGTCGACATCGGCCAGGCCATTAACGATGTGGCCGCTTTCCGACTCAACGCGATGTACGAACACTCGAACAGCTATCGTAACGGCGTCGACCTGGAGCGAGGCGGGGTCAATCCCACATTTACATTCAAGCCGACTGCTCAAACCAAGGTCGTGCTGAGCGGGGAATACTTCTTCGATCGGCGTACCGCAGACCGCGGCATTCCTTCTTTCATGGGGCGCCCAGCCAATACGGACCGTTCGACCTTCTTTGGCAATGCGGAAAACAGTCCGACAAATGTCGATGCCTGGTCGCTGAATTCACTCATCGAGCACACGTTCGATAACAATCTTAAAGTCCGTAACCGCACCCGCTACGCCAGCTACGACAAGTTCTACCAGAACGTATTTGCCGGAAGTGCTGCTTCGGCCGAAGATGCTACGGGAACAGTAGCGATTTCGGCCTACAACAATGCAACCCAGCGCCAGAATCTTTTCACTCAGACAGACTTTCTGTACAACCTCGAAACTTGGGGTGTGAAGCATGAGTTCATGACGGGCGTGGAGTATGGCCGCCAGGTTTCGGATAACTTCCGCAATACTGGTTTTTTCAGTACGCCTAATCGAGTATCCTTTCTTAACCCCACTTTTCTGGGCCCGGTCTCCTTCTCACAGAGCCCCACTGATGCCGATAATCACGGTGTGGTAGAGGTGGTGGGAATCTATTTACAGGATCAGATCACGCTTCTCCCCCAATTGAAGGCGGTCCTGGGCATACGCTACGATAATTTCGATGCGAATTTTGTCAATAATCGCAACGGGCAGCGGATACATACCAATGATGGACTGGTTTCGCCTCGGGTCGGATTGATATATAAACCGATCGAAGAAGTATCCATTTACGGTAACTACAGTCTGGCTTATGTACCGCGTGCGGGTGATCAGCTCAGTTCGTTAACGCTGAGCAACGCGGCGCTCAAGCCCGAAAGTTTCATGAACCTGGAATTGGGCGCCAAGTGGGATATCCGCCCTGATCTTGCATTGACCACGGCGCTGTATCAACTGGACCGCAGCAATGTAATTACTCAGGATCCCAGCGATCTCAGCCGGACAAACCTGGTCGATGGCCAGCGTTCCCGGGGAGCGGAGATAGGCTTGATGGGCCGCATCACTCCGCAGTGGAGCGTAATGGGGGGATATGCCTATACCGATGCGGAGATTAGCAAGGCGTTAGTCACCAGCACAGGAAGCACTACTCCGGCCGGTTCGGTTGTGGCACAAGTTCCCAAGCACACGGTTTCCATGTGGAACCGCTACGATTTCACACCGTTTATCGGACTGGGCCTGGGCGTGATCCATCGCAGCAGCATGTATGCTGCAGTAGACAATACCGTGCTCCTGCCCGGCTTCACGCGACTGGATGCGGCCATGTTCGTCCGCCTCAACAAGACCCTGCGGGTCCAGGCAAATATTGAAAACATAGCCAATGTCAACTATGTTGCGTCAGCCAACAGCAATAACAACATCACGCCGGGTGCGCCCCGCATTTTTCGCTTGACGGTCGTTGCCAACTTTTAGGTTTTCTCGCGGGACAAAATGGTGAACCAGATGTGCCCATGACCATGGCGAGGTCATGGGCAAGAATCACGAGTGTCAGCAACTATCAGCGTTCAGTTCAGACCGCCGGGAAAATTTGAGCGCTTTTATTTATACCGCGGCGCCGGACCACTGCGCCCATCAGGCCTAGCCCCGCGAGAAGCATCGCGTACGATTGTGGCTCGGGTATCGAACTTACGAAGCCTGAGGTAGAAGCTTCAAGACCGATGGAGAGCGTTCCGCTTCCTGGGCCGGCGGCAAAAATACCAAAGACCAAATTTCCCGACTGGGACTGCGGGGATAAGTCATAGTAGGAGCTAAGGTGGAAAGACGCATTGGAATAGGAATTAAAATTGCCGCTGTCTTCATAGCCCTGGAAACTGGCATTGGCATTAACTGAAGCTGAAACGGAGTCATAGTAATTGTAGCGGTCGCCTCCGCTAATGCTCAATGTATAGGGAACAGTCACGGTCAGCACGCCGGGGCCATCGAAAGAGAAGGATTCTGATCGGTTGCCGGAGGAGGAAGCACCTGGGTTGTTCCAGTAATATGAGCCATCACCCACGGACTGTGCGCTCGCCGCGAAATCTATCGTCGAGGCCGTTGTATGGGCGAAGGTGGTGGAAGTTGCATCGGCAGTTACTGCGGCGCTTGATGTCCAGTCATAAATCGACTTCGAATTATATTCACTGCCTTGTTGAGGAACCTGCGCGGATGAGCTCAAGGATGTGTTTTGGTCGGAAAATGTGACCCCGGGCACAGTACCGCCGACTCCGGTAACCGAAATCTGTAGTTGGCTCCAGTCGACAGTGACATCCGACGTTCTATCCGCTGCGAATGAAGGTTGGCTTACTACAGCACCGATTGAGCATCCGATCACCGCCAGAAAGCGCTTGGTCTTGTTCATTATTCACCCCCGTAATATTGAAGAAAATTGGATCTGCTTCAGCGAATCGCTGAAGCTCAATATTGCGGCGATAATTCGATATCTTCAGCCGGTAAACGAACGGACAAACGCGATAAGTGAGGCGTCTTGATGCGCCACCTGTGCGCGTGGAAATTTAGCAACAGCGGGTGACTTTACCATTGCCGCCATAGCGCGCCTCCTGGCGCTCCCGGAAGAATTCCTGGTAAGACATGATCGGCTTGTCCGGATGCGCATTTTTCATGTGGGCGACATAAGTACTGTATTCGGGCACGCCAACCATGAGCCGCATGCTCTGCCCCAGGTACTGAACCGCTCTTCTGCTTATTTTATTTAGCATAGATGAACCCTTAGTTCTTGCACCTTACGGTCTTGCCGCTTCACGTTCTTGCCGCCTCGACCGGCAGCAATTCGAATGGCGCTTCTTTGCGGTAGGTCTGCCCGTGGCGCGTGCGCGTAATACTGTCCGGATACCGAAAACCAGGATGCTGATCAGTACCAGCATGAACAATCCCGCTAGCGATGCATTCACATAGTCGTTAAAAATCACCTGCTGCATCTGCTCCAGGACTTGGCTGGCGCAAGAAGCACGCCGTCCGCGACAGCGTCCTTGTATTTGCCGGCATGCGCCAGAAAACCGATGCGCGGATTGGCATCGAATATCTTCTGCCAGGCAGCGGTCAGCGTGCAGACCAGCACCCATGTGGCCGGTACGATCGTCACCCAGGCAAAACGGTCAAGCTTCATCTTGAACAACACGCCGGTGCAGAGAATCAGCGCAATGCCGGCCAGCATCTGATTGGAGATGCCGAACAGCGGCCACAGCGTATTGATGCCGCCAAGCGGATCAACCACGCCCTGGTACAGGAAGTATCCCCAGCCGGCAACGCAGATACCGGTGCGATCAGGCTGGCGATCAATGAATCCGTGCGTTTCATCGACGGGATGAAGGTGCCCAGCAAATCCTGCAGCATGAAGCGTCCGGCACGGGTTCCGGCATCGACCGCGGTCAGGATGAACAGCGCCTCGAACAGGATCGCGAAGTGATACCAGAACGCCATCATCGCCTTGCCGCCGAGCAAACTCCGACAGGATTTGCGCCATGCCCACCGCCAGTGTCGGGGCACCGCCGGTACGCGAAATAATGGTATGTTCGCCCACGTCCCGCGCGGTCTGCGTGACCATCTCGGGCGTGAGATAAAAACCCCATTGCGATATGGTTTGCGCAGCCGATTCCGCTGTGGTGCCGATGATCGCGGCCGGGCTATTCATGGCGAAATACACCCCGGGCTCAAGCGTTGAGGCGGCAACCAGCGCCATGATGGCGACAAACGATTCCATCAGCATCGCCCCGTAGCCGATGAAGCGGGCATCGGTCTCGTTGCGGATCATCTTCGGGGTGGTGCCGGACGAGATGAGCGAATGAAAACCGGATACCGCGCCACAGGCGATGGTAATGAACAGGAAGGGGAACAGGCTGCCCGACCAGACCGGGCCGGAGCCATCCACAAACTGCGTGAACGCCGGCATCTTGAGTGTCGGCGAAATGAAGATGACGCCGATGGCCAGGCCGACAATCGTACCGATCTTGAGGAAGGTGGACAGATAGTCGCGCGGCGCCAGCAAGAGCCAGACCGGCAGTACGGAAGCGATGAAGCCGTAGGCGATCAGTATCCAGGTCAACTGTTCACCGGTCAGGGTGAACATGACCGCCAGCGCGGGAATTTCCTGCACGTATTGCCCGCCGATGATCGACAGCATCAATAAGACGAAGCCGATCAATGACACTTCCCCGATCGCGCCGGGGCGGATATAACGCGCGTAAACGCCCATGAACAGGGCAATGGGCATGGTAGCCGCAACCGTAAAGGTGCCCCATGGCGATTCCGCCAGCGCTTTGACCACGATCAGCGCCAGCACCGCCAGCAGGATCAGCATGATGAAGAAGGTGCCGAAGAGGGCGATCATGCCGGGTATCTGCCCCAGTTCCGACTTGATCAGGTCGCCCAGCGAGCGGCCATCGCGGCGCGTGGAAATGAATAGCACAACGAAATCCTGTACCGCACCGGCAAAGACGACACCCGCCAGCAGCCACAACATGCCCGGCATATAACCCATCTGCGCTGCCAATATTGGGCCGACGAGCGGACCGGCGCCGGCAATCGCGGCGAAATGATGTCCGAACAATACGTATTTGTTGGTTGGCACATAATCCAGGCCGTCATTGAATTTGTAAGCCGGCGTCATGCGAGTAGGGTCCAGCCTCAGCACCCGGCTGGCAATGAACTGGCTGTAGAAGCGATAGGCGATGGTGTAGACGCAGACGGTGGCGATAACGATCCAGATGGCGCCTATCGATTCGCCATGGTGCAGTGCAATGAAAGCGAATGCAAACGCGCCAAGAGCGGCAAACGCCCACCAGCCGATCTTAGTGATGAGATGATTCATTATCTGTTCCAGGGGGTGATGGGATGATTCATTTATCTGAAATTGGTCAGAAACGTTCAGCGCTTCAGGTTAAAGCAAGGCTGTTTCGACAAGCCCAGTGTTCAACCTGCCAATTATTATCTTATTAAGCGAGCGCATACTGGAATTATAAATAAAGTAATGCGAAAGATCAGAATGGTAACCGCAGCACATGATTTTACGTGGCAATAATTGGATGCGATTTTTTGTGTAGAGGTGGATTATCGGTTTTTATATAGAATAAATAATTGTGGTTAGCCGTGAGTAGCATGGTTGACAGTCTGACCCTATAAATTTTCGCAAGATCGGGGATCATGGAACCGGGTTAGGCCGATTCCCGAGCCAAAAGAACATCGGAAAGCCGTGTGCGGGAAAACCGCATGCACGGTTTTAGGAGGGAGGGCAGGCGGAAGTCTTTTCTCTACTCTATCTATTGGTTTTTTCATCGATTGACCGTCTTGTGCTGCAATACTGGCAATTTTATTTGCTGCTAAGAGCACGCGTGCGCGCACATCTCGAGCACATCCTTTAACCTTTTTTACAAAGTGGTTTAAGAGCGATACCGAACAGACCACTTTTTGATTCGCGCCCATTATTCCAAAAAATATAATTTTTTGGGGAGTATGTTTCTTGAAATGAAATAGGAGGTCCCAAATGGAAAAGAAATTATTCATGTCAGTTGTCCTGCCCGCGGCGATGGTATTCGCAACCTCGGCTTTTGCCGGAGATCAGGAGAGAATTCAGTGGACGGATTTACCGCCTGCCGTTCAGAAAACGATAACCGATCACGCAGGTGGCGGAAAAATCGAGGAAATTGAGAAGGAAACGAAAATACAGCACGCTCGAGCTCTTCATTTCGACAATGACAAAATTGTTACCGTTTATGAAGCCGAGGTAGAAAAACCAGACGGCAAGGAGATTGAGATCAAGGTCGGCGAAGATGGCAAGCTCATCAAGATAAAATCGGAAAAAGTCGATTAAATAATCAACAGGGTCAGATTCGTTGATTTTCCATTCCAAGGTTTAAATCGGCTTTAGCCAGTCAGCTTTAGCTGCGACAATATGCTGCACAGAGGGAGATGTGGCATATGGTTACAGATACCAGTCACTCAGTTTTTCAAATTGAGTACCGCTTTGTCTGCGTAACGAAGTACCGGTATCAGGTACTGAAAAAGCCTTGCGAATATTCAGCCTAATATTTGCGCCGCAGTTGTCCGTGCACTGCAGCAAGAAATTGCTCCCGTTCAACTGCGGCGTTACTCCTAATTCTTTCTTTTATTTAAATAAAGTGGTTAAAGCCACCGTCTTTCGACGGTGATTTTGACTTTAAATGTGTTGACTCATGACATGCACGCCTATGTGCTGATGACCAACCAGGTGTGTTTTTTCATTGAAAGGATGGATAAGGCCGGCGGCCAAGGGTAGGACAGGCGGCCGGAACAATACCGCATAGTACCCTGACCTTATGCGGAATAAGCTTACTCCGCTACCCGCGTGCGGTTAACCGATTACCACTGCCGGCGTAACCTCAAATTGGCCGTTCGGCACAATATCCACCAGGCACGAGTGGCCATAGGTGATGTTGTCAGAGCCGCCTGCGTCGACAAAATTGCTGGTCACCGGCAGGCCGCCTATGGTTGTCGCGGCGATAAGCGGGTCGGCCCCTAACGGCACATCGTTACGCGTCTGCGCGAACAGATAGGTCGACCACATGCCGATTTCCTCGTCTGGCAGCAAGGTAAATTCACCCCGATAGGCACAGTATTTCCGCAGGTGCTTTACGGTGCAAATTTCCAGCAGTTCCGGCGATTCGTCATTGCCATGAAAAACGACATGAGTTATGCCTGGAGCGGTGAGATGCAGGTTTGCGGGAGATGTGCCTGATGTCGTTGCAGTCCCAACCTCTGATGCCCCATTGAATGCTGTCACGGTCACCGGGGTACGAAACACGACATGGCCAAACACCTCCTGTACCGGGGTTGAAAATCGTATGGTCAAGCCGGCAGGCGGAAAAACCAGCGCGGGTGGTTCGGTCGCGCCCCGTTGCACAAAGCACGCGGTGTGGTCCTCAGGGTCAAAAATTATTCCACTTATACTGCGTGGATGTCGAAAACAATCGCCGGATTTTTGGTCGTTGAAGGATATGCAACGCCGTACAGCTTGACCACCCACCAGGCTATGGTTGGGGTTGTCAATTCTCGGCGCATTATCGATCTCCCAAGGTTTAAGGATGATTTTATAGGCCCGACGATGGCTCGGGGACAGTGCTGCTGCTGTCACAAAGTAATTTTGGCAGGTCTCTCGATTGAGTTCCGCTCCCAGCAGGGCGAAAAACACCACTTGGTTACCGCGCTGATAGACAGGCCGGTCGGTGAGCAATTCCTGCGTTTGCACGACGTGCAGGTTCGGCTTGGTCTCCGAGGCCGAGTATTCCAGAGTGCGCCTATCTGTTTCCCGTTGGTATTTCCATTTCACGTCGAGGTTATACGGATATCCTGGTAGTGGTATCTCCGGATACTGCATCTCAACCGAAACGGTCTCACGCAGGGTACGCTCAGTAAGGTCGGGCACCGTTGCGTCCTGACCACGGCGATGAGGGTCAATCTGATCCGACAACGCTGCTGCGACGGCGGCAGCGGCAAAAACTCCGGCCGCTGCATCCACAATGGGATTATCGACAGGTCGATAGTGAAGTTGACCGTTGGGGCAACAGGTCGCACTGTCGATAGAGACTTCACTGTTCAGGTAGAAGCGCGGCTGCTGCACTTCGTCTCCAACGTGACCGTCGCTATCGAACACCAGCACGTGCTCGTTGGTCAGCCCGACGGGGCGACCATCATCCTGGGCAAACAGGATCATGGCTAGCGTGCCGTATGCGTTCATGTTCGCATTGCCCACCGCCATGCCGCCCGCGAGCGTATCGAACATCTGGCTGCGCGTTTCTTTTGTATCTACGGAACCCAGCGGCTTTCGGACCGCAGGAATCACATCAGTGGATATGCCCTCGATTTCACTGGGTATTAAAGAGTAGCCGCGATCCTGCAATAGCGCAGGCGCGACTTTCTCGCGGACGTAGAAGCCCAGAACGAGTTTCTGGGGTTGGACATATCCACGCTTGGTTTTAAGCGCGGGAACGATAGCAACGATGTTTGGGTTTGCCATCCACTGCGGAGCGATCCTGGCAATCATGGCTTCGAGTTCAGCGAATGAGCTGGGGTCAAGCGGATTCAAGTCAGACATTTTTCCTACTCCTGCTATCAGCGTAGCTTGAGGTTGAGTGCGGCCAGCACGTCCTGGATGGGCGAAGTCCCCCCGTTCCCGGAATGGAGTAATCCAACAACCTGGTTCATTGTTGCAGGCTCTCGGGAAAGAACAAGGGAACCCGAATCTCCATGGTCGTCGAATAACTCCTCCCCAAATGCGGGATCCGCGCCAATGGTAAATTGGTTCCGTTGAAAAACCAGATCCGGGTGATTCGGGTCCGGCGTCGAATCATTGCCTCTGGTCTGCGTAAAGGGTGCAATGCTGCTGACGATGCCATGCGTCAGGCCGGTGCGGGAGCCCGATTTGTACACCTTCTTCCCAACCACATCTGCCGCCGCCAGGCTGGGGAACGCAATCTGAGGATCGATTGAGATCAAGGTATCTGTGCCGACGATGAAATTTGCATTCGGCTCACCCGTGATGGCGTCGAGGACTTGCTGCACGAAGGGCCGGCTGTTATCCAGTTCTATCAGGCAAGCATCGGTAGTGGTCCGGTTGGAGATACCCACCGTGCCGATTTTGCGAGGGTGGTCGCCAACATTCCCCATCCGGTTTTGTCGGCGACAATGGATTCCACGAGTCCGACCAACCAGGCGATAAGCGCGATGATCAGCAACACGATCTTCCACCATGGGTCTTGAAAGGCCAGCGGGCCGTGTTGACCGACAAAGCCGCCTTTGATTTCGACGCTGTAATCGAAGGCGAGCGGTAACCACATGCCGCCCGGCAGGCATACCCGCTGCCATCCACCGGAACCACCGCCACCACCACCCCCGCCGTCATTGCCGTGGCAATCCGCACCGACGAGGCATCTGCACAGTAGCGTAATCAACTCGCGCAGTATTTTCGGGTTGCAATTGCCTCCGTGCATCCCGCGCACCAGGCGAGTAATGTCGTCGCCCACTCTCGATCCGTTTGATCCACTTCCCGGCTTGAGCACGTTCTTACAAAGTTGCTGCAGCGCGACCGGGTCAACCGCAAGAGACTTAAGCGTCAGCGAAACCTTGCCTTCTGGTATATAAACCACGGATGTCCCTGTGCTGGGATCATAGTCGAGTTCAGCGAGAAGATAGTTCTGGCATTGTGTCGCATCGTATCGTCCGGGTCCGGGTCGCCCCCCAGGTTATGCAAAACAAACTCGACGGGCGGCTTGCCGCGTCGTGCGCCGCTCGCATCCACCAGAAAATAGACAGTGGTTTTTTCCCCGATCTGCAAAGGAGGTATACGGATTGCACGCCCCTGTACCGTCTGCTGGGTAGCCGCCAGGTCGGCGGCAGTCCACGTGTCAACGACCATGATTCCGAACGATGCGAGCGTAGCCCGCCCAACGTTGGAGATATCAAACAGGAGTTCGTCCTGGAACGCTTCTCCCCAGGTGTTTTTAATTTCGACACCCATGTACTGCATTCCGTTGACGCCGAGAAAAACACCATCGGCGAACATCAGTAGTGATTGGCCATCGATCGAGAAGGGGCGAAGGGTAATATCAAACATCGGACCGATCTTGTCTACTCGGATCACCAGGTCATTCGGGTCGGTATCGGAAGGGGTAAAGACATCCTTGGAACGAACGACTTGCGAGAGGTGTGCGCCGTTCTTCTGTAACGGATCGGGGAGAACGGCAGCGTTCTCCTGCCACCCGTGGGTGCCGTCATTATGTTCGATCGTCAGGTTCCAAAGGACGCCGTCCACGACCTGAGTCGAGCCCATGACGCCCGCGATGAAGCCGCCCCCGCTTGAAGCTCCGGTAATCGAAATACGTTGATCCCAGGCTGAATCCTTACCTATGACGGTAATCTGCCAGCGACCACGATATGCTTGCATGTTTATTCCCCCTGATGATGGATGGACTAACGCTAGCCCACTTGTTCATGGTGATTCAATATCAATGGCAATCAGGAAATGTCATAGTTGGATTGAGAGAAGCATTACAGTGATAAAAGAACATTAAATTATTTGGTGCGACGTGATATAACATTGCCTACTTTTTTATAGCCCATATAATCGAAATAGCAAACCAGGCGCGCGACAGCGATCTGCGCATTGGATCATGCGCGAGCTATCCAGCAATACGTTGAGCGGGAGGAAGCGCGCGAGAGCTTCAAACAGGAAGCCAATAACCTGAGTTCCTGTTCTCCGTCGATCTATTCGATTCCCTTTTCAACTCTGGAGTTAGCTACAAAAGACCAGGCTGGTCAAATCCCAGGTAGTACCTTTATATATGCATACAAAAACTTACCCACCTTTGGCTAGATTTATAGATCAACTGCTCGACGCTATTTGCGTTGTTGATGGAGAGGGGCGTTTTATCTTTGTCAGTGCAGCATGCGAGCGCATTTTTGGCTACACGCCGAAAGAAATGATCGGCAAGGTTATGTTGGAGATGGTGGTGCCCGAGGATCGAGCGAGAACTCTCCAGGCGGCCAATGAAATCATATCAGGGCATCCCACACTTGATTTTGAGAACCGCTATATACGCAAGGATGGACAAGTGGTGCACATTATGTGGTCGGCCCGCTGGTCCGAAGCCGATCAGTTGAGGATTGCCGTTGCACGAGACATCACCGAGCGCAAGCAGGCCGAATCAATGCAGGCAGCGCTCTACGCCATTTCCGAAGCTGCGCATACTGCAGAGGATCTACTCTCTTTATTTCAGCTAATTCATCAAATAATCGGCAAGCTGCTGTCAGCGACTCATTTTTCCGTGGCGATGTACGATGAGAGCAATGATCAGCTGAGCTTTCCCTACTACACCGGTGACTACGACGAGGCGTCCGAACTGCAGCAAACAGCCGTAAGTACTCTCTGCGCAGAAGTCATTCGCACCAGGCAGCCCCTGCTGCTGGGGCCTGAGTCGCTGGCCAGCCTTCCCGAGGAATTACGAGCTGTCAACGACAGCAATGTGATGTGCTGGCTGGTCGTTCCGCTCAACTCGCACAAGGGTACTATCGGCGCCCTGGTTTTGAAAAGCAACTCGGACGGTGCACGCTACACCGAAAAGGACAAGGAACTGCTGCAATTTGTCTCCACTCAAGTTGCCACCGCTATCGAGCGCAAACAGTTACACGCCCGACTGAAGCACATGGCGCAATACGACGGGTTGACCGGGCTGCCCAACCGAGGACTTTTATACGATCGCCTGAAAATGGCGCTGGCAAGAACACGACGGGAACAAGGACAAATGTCGCTGCTCTACCTGGACTTGAACAATTTCAAACAAGTCAACGACTCTTTGGGTCATGTTGCAGGGGATGAGTTGCTGCAGGAGGTTGCCGATCGCCTGAAGCAGTGCGTACGCGATTTGGATACTGTCGCGCGCATGGGCGGCGATGAGTTCGTGGTGCTGCTCGAAAACATCGAGTTGCCCGAGCACGCCTCGAATGTGGCCAAAAAAATCCGCAGTGCTATCAGCCAACCCATAAAAATAGAGGGCCGCAGCCTCTGCATACTGCCGAGCATCGGGATTGCACTCTACCCTGATCATGGTGAGGAGGCGCACCAACTTCTCAGACATGCTGACGAGGCCATGTATTTTGAGAAAAAGAACAGTGATAACCTCTTTGCAAATGGCTCTTATGACGGCATTCGCATGGAATCGGCATCATAAATGAGGGGTTTATCAGTAGCTATCCGCGTTGGTATTACAAGCGCTGACGCCGAAACTTCATGGTCAGAGCGAAGAATCCCCAACCGACTCTGACCCAAGACAACAGCGCTCGAGCTTAGCGCACAGCCCGACCCTCGAAAAGGTTTTCAAGAAAATTTCCATACTTGGCCTCTGGAAGAACCGGCAGATACTTCCCCGCCTATCGCACATCAACCCCATTGCGGGATCTTGGGACGATCGGGTTCCGGCGTCACGGGGTCGCTGCCGCGCAGCCCCGGGGGCACATTGCTTTCGGCAATGCGCTCCCAGAAGCTGTCCAGCCCGTTTCCTTCGAACACGCGCGTTGCCTGGAAGAAACCGAATGCCGCGTTGCTCAGCATATGGCCCGACTCATGCTCGAACGTGGCCGGGATGATTTCTCCGCCGACATACCGGGATGTGTTCACGAAACTGAATGCGCCGAAGTTGAATGCTCTCCCGTCCAGTTGGCCGACCCATCCGCCCACGGTGAAAATGTTTCCCGTTTTCCAGTCGACCTGCATGTCCCGAATCCGCAGCGCATCCACTTGCCCGAACGTGACCAGGTAGCCCACGACATTCAGGGCGAACAAGGTAAGACCAATCGCATGGCCCGGCCAGCTCATCGGCATCAGGTAACTGGTCCAGCCGAGTATGCCCTGGTAGACATCGCTCTTTGCCACTGGCGGGATGACCGACAGGAAGGTGATAACGCCAAGCGCGGCGCCGATAATCGGCCCGAAGATCATGCCGCCGATCATGGCATTGGCTCCGGCGGTAAATCCGATCAGCGCGCCGCGCAATGCGCCTTCCCAACTGCCATAGGCAATGCCGCCCACGACAGCGCCAATTGCGGCGCCCGCAAGTCCCGCAACGGCCGCATAGGCCAGGAGCGTGCCGAACCCGATCGCGGTCCCGACGCCGAAGGTCAGCACCGAAACGGCAACGACCGCCACCACCACGGCAATGGCGATGACAATCGCGCCCAGCACATCCCAGAAGCCGAGGCCGCTTGGGTCGACATAGCGCACCGGATTATTGCCGGCGTATGCGTAAGGGTTCAGGCGCTTCGGTTCCTGAAGCCCTTGTTCCGGCTGGTACAGGTAGAGCGGATCCGGTGAAATGAAGCGGCCCATCGTCGGCGAGTACCAGCGCGCATTGAAGTAGTACAGGCCGATATCCGCATCCAGCCTTTTCGTCGCAAACGCGGGAGGCAGTGTACCGGACGGCGCAATGAGCACGCTTCCAAAAGGGTGGAACGCGGTCTCGGTCAAAAGGCCGCCATCCGCATCGGTATAGATGACCGCACTGCCCAGATGATCGTTGTGTATGAATACGGTCGTCCCGCCGGAGATACGGGCGACCGGCAGGTCTCCCGCCATCACCCAGCGCGTGTCCGAACCATCGCGCGACTCGAACAGGTTGTCAACGTAGTGCGTCACCTCCGTCGAACCGGCCTCGGTCGCTTCGCGCCGGCTCAGCACACCTTTATGGTCGTAGAAAAAAGCCACATCGGCGCCGCTATCCAGTTGCACGCGCGCAAGTTGCTGCTTCGCGTCAAAAGTCAGGGTGCGCCCCGGCATGGACACGACGTTGCCGTTCAGGTCGTACCCGAACAGACTAACGGGATTAATGCCGTCGCTGTCCACGTAACCGCTCAGCCGGTTGCTGTTGCCGCCGTTTTCATAAAAGAGCGGATCGGGGCTGATCAGCGGATTGTGAATAAAATTCGCCGCCGCGTCATACTCGTAGACATGCGAATATCCTGCCGCCGGATCGGGACTGGAAGCCTCCAGCAGATTGTGGAATGCATCGTATCCGAAGCTCTGCGTCCGCAGAAATCCCGGCGTGCCGGGCCGCAGATCCTCGATTGACGCAACGTTTCCGACCGTATTGATATCGTAACGGGTATGAAAGTATACGGCTCCGGTATCGGGCCGGAACGTCCGGATTTCCCGCAGCCGAAGAGAAGCCGGATCATAGCCGTATTCAGTCCGGACCCCGTTCTGATAATCCATCCCCGTTCGCACACCTGCGGCTGTGTATTCGATTGCGTTCAAAATCCGGGAATGCGCCGAAGCAGAAATCCCGAGTAATACTCGAAATCAATAGCGGCTTCATCGGGATAGGTCAATCGGGTCATGCGGCCGATGCGGTCGAATGAATAGTTCATCGCCAGGGCTTCGGTCTGGCCGGGCGCCAAGCGCGAGCGCTCGATTACATTGCCGCGGGAATCGTAGCTGTAGGTGGTCTCGCCGGCGGGGTCGATCGAGCGTGCCAGCCGGCCCGTCAGGTTTGCGCCTGCCCCGGCATCGTAGAAGTATGTTTCCGGCTCGGCTCCCCCATAAGCCGTCCCGATTATGCGATTCAGTTCATCGTAGCTGCGATTGATCGGCTCGCCGGCCCCATCCACCTGTAGCGCGAGGTTGCCGGCGGCATCATAAGCCAGCAGGCGATGGCCCGCATCCACATGATCGATCGAGATCTCCTGTCCCGTAAGATCGCGAGTGATGCGGCTAAGGACCACCCCGCGGGGATCGGTGATCTGCCGCAAACGGCCGGTGGCATCAAGTTCGTAGCTGGTCGTGCGGATCGATGCCTGGTCGCGCTCTTCCACTCCCACCAGGCGATACCATGCGTCGTAGATCTCGCGCCGCGGTGTCCCGAACGAATCCGCCAGGGCAGGGTCGTTATCCCCTGCATCGGAAAACAGCGTGTCGAACGTTCCATATTCCGCGCCGGATTGGCCGCCATCCGGATGCAATGTGCGGATCGCGCGGCCTAATGGGTCGAAGAAAAAGCTGCGCCGTGGCGCGGAAGGATCAGCTGAATACGGCTCGAACCCCAATCCTTCGGCATAGAAGGATTCAAATTTTTCGGCTGTTTTTCCCCGGGCATTGGAGACGACCTGTCCGCTGACGGATACCATATTGCCGTCATGCTCGGTCCGGCGCTGGAACAGCGCGCCGGCTCCATCGAGATACTCATTGACGGAGATGGTACGAGTATCACCCGAAACGACGCGATAATGGGCAGCACGAAGCGCGGGCAGCGTCGCTGTCTCATATGAATAGGTGACGGTGGGGATTGCGAGCGTATCGCCGGGCGCCACTACCACGGCGATACGTGACAAGGGGTCGTAGCGCGACTCGGTCACGCCGCCGTTAGGATTCACCATCCGCCGGGGCCTTGCTACCCGGAGATCGTGCTCGACCGTCGCAACAAAACCTTTTGCATCAGTGATCGACGTAGCAAATAGACCGAACTCGTCGAAGGTGTAGATCGTGTCGTTCCCGCGTGCATCCCGGCTGACCAGAACGTTGCCGCGCTCATCGAGACTGACCCGTCTATGATCGTACAGCCAGGCGGGCTTGCCATCCTGATCCTCTCCGTCGTGATACTCCAACGCGGAAAAGTCAGGCTCATGGGCACCGTATATGGACGCGGCCACATTCTTGTGCAGCGCAACCTTTTCGGTGCGGGTGAGCAGTCCATTTGTGACCTGGCCGAGCGCCAGGCCCTGGAATGCAGCGCCGTCATAGTATTGGCGCACTTCGTTGAGCAAGTTGCCGTCGCCGTCACGCTGGACAATGCGGGAGACACGGTCGCGAACGCGCCCTGCCGGGTCCAGCGCATACTCGGCGTGGGTCGTTACAACGATAGCGATAGGTGCGCCTGCCCCTCCTTCTCCACGACGCTCTTCGCTTGTCACATTTCCGGATATATCGAACGTGAGCAGGCGCCGCTCGATACGCGCCTCGGACGTGCGCTCGAACGTCGACGTGGTCGTCTCCTCAATGAAGGGGAACAGAACTCGCCGGCTATCCGGCAGCGTCTGCTCGACACGTACGGTCCATCGGCTCTCCTCCACTCGGTATGGGGCCGCTGCCAGCGGACCGCCATCTTCTCCGAATACCTCTACCCGAAAAAGTTTGCGTTTCAGGCTACGCCGAAGCTCGGGATCGGGAACGGTCGGCCGCCCGGAAGCTTCAGTGTGGTAATGAAAGACAGTGCGACACGAAGGAATCGAGTCATCGCCTTCTTCAATCTGCTCGGATCGGCCGAATCCATCGAATTCCCGCCGATGTCCGTCATAGTGGCCTTCGTGATAACGGTAGCGGGTCACGTTGTGCAGGCCGCTGATCGAATCATCGACCGTAACGGCGGAAACCACCTGCACAGGAAACGGAAGAAATGATGCCCATGGTTCCCTCTGCTCGCGGTCACGCCTTGCCTCTTCGGTCGAGGTGGTGTATTCGATGGCCGTGATGCGGCCAAGTCCGTTATCGATGCGCGAAAGCAGGCCGGGCTTCACGTCGCCGGTGAAGTCAAGGTAGCGATAGTCCGGATATGGACTCGTCCACAAGATCCCCGCCGTTCCGGTTCCGCTCATGTCGGCGATTCGCAAGGTGTCGGCGCGCGAGGTTGGCGGGGTGTAGCGAATCGTCTGCGGAGCGCTGAACGAGTTCCCCGATTGATTGATCCAGTACGTTACCTCGTCATAGCCGACAAAAACGACATCGGCCAGGCCATCCCCGTTGATATCGACGATGAACACTCGCGCCGGATCGAACGGATAGGGGAATCTCGGCGCGGCGGTCATCTTGCGCGATTCGGAGAAGTGGCCTCCGCCGCGCGAGGGCCAGTATTCGAAATACCCGCTGCTGAATAACACCACATCCGCAAGTCCGTCGCCATTGATGTCGGCAACACGGACGCGGGGGTCGCCGGAAGATAGATTAGGAACCGGCGTCGGCAGGTCGTCCTTTGGCACCAGTCTTGGAGGTTTCCACCCGGCGGAACCCAGATTGTCGTATACCTGAAGACCGGTGCGACCGTCATGCACCGCGTCAACGAGCCCATCGCCATTGACATCCATCAACTGCAAACCACCGGTTTCAAAAGCCAGCTGGGGTTGCCGCACGTACTGGTTGAAATCGGCGAAAGCGCCGGTTCCTTCATTGCGGTAGAAGCCGCTCAGCGTTCCGCTGCCGACGAGAACATCCGCCGCGCCGTTTCCGTCCATGTCGGCGAATTGCACGCGATCTTCAGCGGTGGAGAAAACAGCCGGGAACTGCGGCAAGGAACGGGGTGGTCCCCACCTGAGTCCACCCGTATTGGACCAGTATCGCGCCACGCCGTTTTCAATCGACAAAATACCGGGCAGACCGCGGCCGTCCAGATCGATCAGTTCCAGGTTCGGCTGGTCAAGGCCGGGCGGCGCTGCGCCCGCTCCGAGCCACGAACTTCCTCAAACGGCGGCTGGAAGGCGCAAATTCCGTATAGGAAAACTCGAGCGGCGGAAGTGACGCCGACTCCCCCGTTTCGGGATCATGGCCTGAAAAAGTGACCGACCGAAGAAGCGATAAACCCGAGAAGGGCTCCGTATCGTACGCCAGCGCCCATGTCCGAACAGCGGCCGGACCCAGCGGCTCGACGTGAAGCGTGATACGTGAGCAGCGAAGGGCGGTGCGCATTTCAAAACCGCTGCGAAAATCCGAGAACAGGTCGGGGCGGGCTTCATATTCGAACCGGACCGCATAGACGGCGTAGCGTATCTCCTCGATATATCGCTGGCCTTGTTCCGTTCGATACCGGTAGGTAATGGTGTTGCCCGCGGTGTCCTCTGTGCGTTCGATAAGCCATGCGAACTCCCGGGTCGTCCCATTATCGTCGAATTCGATCCTGCTCTCGGCCGTAGTCCCGAAGGTATGGCGCATGCCGGACTTCTCCGTAACCTGCCACCCGGACGCCGTGCGGCTGAACTGCTCGAATCCGTTCTCGATTGACGCCCTGAAGTTGTCGGAGCCTATGGGGAGGAGTTCCGTTTGTCCGGCGAACAGGAATGTATCGTCGTCCGTGTAGGAGGGTGTGCCTCGAAACGTACGGCGGCTGATGGCGGCAAAAGGCAGCGACCAGCCCAAGCCCCAGGCGCCGTTCCCGGCGCCTGTACTGTAGCCGAGAGCGAGGCTGGGCTGGAAGTTCCGGATGCCCGGCAACAGGTCAGCGGAACCCGATAGTTGCCGACGCCGGAATTCAGGTCCGGCTGAAACGTCTCGCCGAGACCGCGAACGTCGCCGCCGCCGGCCGGATTGGACGCAGATTGACGATTGACAGGCGATTTGTTGGCCACAGGCTATCCTCTTATGTCAGAGATCGACGATGCGGAAGTTGTCGAAGTGTGCTCCCGCGCTGCCCCAGCAGAAAAGCCCGGCACGCCCTGCGCCGGGTAACGACGCATCCTGCCCCGACAATACCAGTTCGTCATTCAGGTACGCGTTCAACTGTGTTCCGCTGATGCGTATCTTCAACGAGTAGCTTCTACCGGCCTCGTATCCGTGAGTCGCATCGAGTGCGGCGGTATCGAGTTCCTGGAATACGCCGGCGACCTTCTTGCCTATCCGGCGATAGTTGCGCTGCTGGTCCATCAGGAAGTAATAGAAATTGTCCGCGTCCTGCCAGCGGAACACCACGCCGATACCGTCGTTGTCTTCCGAGCTGACATCGACGACCACGATGCAATTCTGGACTGCCGGCAGTGCGGCCGTTGTTTTCCGAACGAGGTAGGTACCGGGCTTGTCGGGTCCGGTCGCGCCGGTTCCGAACGCACCCCCGTGTATATCCGACAGCTGATCGATGCGACGCGCTTCAGCATTGAAGACCCACTCCGACGGTGCGGATACCGTGGCCTGTGGATCGTCGACAATGTCGAAATCCGCAAGCGTGTCCGCATCGAAGCGATCCAGCAGCAACAGGTAAGGCTGGCCGGGGATGCGGCGGGGGTGAACTCGTACTCCGTAGTCATTATGATGTTCTGCACTTGCGACCACTCGAAACCGGCATCGAACCGGGCCTGGTTCTCCGCCATTGGAATCATAATTTTCCACTCCTGCAACCATGGCTTGCCGATGAACGCATTGAGCGGGTTCGACCCACCCGTCGAAAGCGCCCCGTCCGCGGTCGTGGTCTGGGTGGCAGCAGTGCCATCGGCGGTGGATACCTTGACGACCAGGTTCCCCGGCGTTACGCCCTCGTCCGTTTCAATCAGGAACGTGAGTTCGCGTACGCGCGGGTCCAGTTGATAGAAAGGGAGCATGGTCGATCGAAGCGTGAACGTCACCTCGCCGGTATCCTGGAACGCGAAGAACTCGTCGAAAAGCTCGTACCGGAGTGCGACGGTGCGGCGTCCGGCATTCATCTGCTCGACCGCGAGTTCTTCCAGCACCTTCGGCTTCAGGTTCGGATCAAAAACGACTCGTAATAGAGCACGAGCTTTATGTCGGTAATGTAGTTCAGGATGATGTCGTTTGCCGCGGGATTGAGCTCGAATACCCATGAGGTTGAGACCGGGCTGTTTTCGAAGATCCCCAGCATCTCGACATCCGGCGTGAAGATCACGGCGTCCGCAGCGATGCGGTATTGCGACACCAGCAGCGTTTCCGGCTGTAGCAGCCGCATCTTGATGCCCCCATTGCGCATTCGCGACAGACAGAGCCCGGTGTTGGTCAGGCTCGCGTGTATTCCACCGCGGCCGATCAACCCTTCGACAATCACCTCGGCGCGCTTGATGCGCTGCAGGTAGGCGCCGGGGTAGTTCCGGTCGAAATCGCTCAGCTCGGTACGGAAACCCATGGTCCCCGTCCGCTGAAAATCGCGGAGGAACTGAACCGGGTAGCGATCCGCCAGAGAGATGATTTCCTTCATCGGCTGTTTTTTCTCGCCGAGGATAATCCGCATGAAAGTGAACGAATCGATGTCCTGAAGCAGAAAATCGCCGCCCAGAAGACCGGCCAGGTCGTTCCGGACATACGATGGTTTGATGATATTCACCGCCTTGCCCACCTCATACTCGTAAGCCTGTTCCATCAGCCGGGCTATCACGATAGCCTGGCTGAGGTATGACTGGGAGATCTGGCGAATCTCGTTCGCCAGGCGGTTCCAGAGATCAGGCGTAAACTCCTGCGAGTCGAACAGCGCGAGTTGCTGCTCGGCCTGCTGCTTGCGCAGCGTGGCGATATTCTTCTGGATATCGGCGGCCTCCTTCTGTTTGGTCGCGATGTCCACCTGCTCATCCGCGACTTTCTTCGCAGCCTCCAGTTCGCTGATCCGGCGATCCATGTTATTGAGTTCGAACTCGCGCGAGATCTCGCTGCGCCGGCGTGTCAGCGTACGGAGCACTTCATCGACACGGTGGGTTCCGTTCGAGATTCCATATCCCTCATAGCCGGAGAAGTCATACTCGGTCGTAGGCGCGCCGACATACGTGATCTCGGAGTCCAAAGCCATCTCTTCGAGACTCACGTCCGCATATTCCGTTTTCAGATCCCTGGCGTTTTCGAGTTGTGTATTCGCATAGGCCTGGTTCGCCTCGATTGCTTCCTTCTGTTCTTGCGCGATTTCAACTTTCTTGATCTCGAGTTGTTCGTTCGCGGCCTCCAGGTCGACCGCATTCTCCAGCATCGACCGCTGGAATTCCTCCTGCTCGGCGCTGGTCTTGAAATTGATGTAAGTCCGCTCCGCCTGAATCGCATGCTCGGCGAAATAGCGCGCGGTATTTTGCAAGTAGTCGAAGCGAAATACCGGGACCTGCTCGCGGGCCAGGCTGAGCAATGGAAAGTCGATCCCATCCTCGATGTTCTGAATGTTGAGTTTGGCAAGCAATACCACTGCTGCGATGGACGGGTTGTGCACTTCGGCATCCAAGGGCTGTGGCGCGGCGAGAATGGCTTGTACCTGCGCCGTAAGTCCGTCGAATACCGGCGACTTGTAGAGCGCCGAAGCCGGATCCAGGATGGGATCGGTCAGGCGGATGATCTGTTCATACCTTGTTCTGGCTTCGGCCTTCTCACCGGATTCGAACAGAAAATTACCCCACCTGGTGTAAGCATTGGCCAGCTTCAACCAGACCATCGGCGCTTCAATGGCCTGGTTCAGGTATTGATAGTCGCGAGCCTTTTCGTACCAGCGTGATAGCTTCTTCATAATCACCCAGCTCCAGATGGCAATCGCCAAGACTCAACGGAATGGTGAAGCCGTAGGTGTGGGAATGTAGGCGATGAAATTGGTGTCGATGATCTCGAAAGTAGCGAGTGCCGCGAGTGTGCTTGCGTTGATTCGCGGCTGGTAGATGCTTGCGGTCAGGTTTGCGGCCGCATTGCCCAGAAGATCGACGCTGACAATCTGGTCGCCTTTGAAGACCCCGAATTGCTGTGCGCCGCTAGCGAGAGAAACAGCGGGAGACACGTCCAGATACTGGTTTGAGCCCGACGGCGAATTAAGGATGAAGCCGAGTCCCTCGCTGCCCATCGGCCTCTGCATTGCGGTAGCCGTACCAGGGTTGAGCGGTTGCGAAAGCGTCCGCCCGAACGACAAGGGAACGGAGTCCCCCGCCGCCTGGAAAGCAGCGCCGGAGCTGCGCGCATCCCCGATCAAGGCCGCCACGACCCCGAGGTTGTTGCTGATTGCCCCGAGTTCCGGAGTTTGCGGCGATTGTCCGGCCACGGCGGCAGCTGCGCCAGGTGCTCCGGCTGCACCCACCGGCGCCGGGCACGCCGGGTATGTTCGCCGGTTCAATACCCGCGCCCGTGCGCTGCGCAAGCTGGAATGCTTTCGCGAAACTGTCGCGAGCGTTATCGAATTCGCTTTGCTGCACGGCCGCTATGCCGGACGCGACCATGAGATTCGATTCCAGTTCGCGGTCCCGTCCCCCATTGAGTTCGAGCGCCTGCCGAATGATGGGCCGGGCTTCGGCGGTAGCTCCAGCCTGAAGATACGTCGAAGCTTGTTCGTAAAGGATGGCCGCAGGCGATGCCACCACAGTGCTGCCCGTGCCACCGAACTTCTGCACGATGGACGAGATTTCCTGCGGCGGACTTCCAGGTGATACTATCGGACGGTCTGCGACGGCAGAGCGGTATCTTGCAACCTGAGCGGCAGCGCTAACCATTACGTCGGTCAATTGCATCTGCTTGAGCACCGAGGTAGCGATTGCAGTGACGTCGACCGGGAAATAGGGATGAAGGAACTTGTGCAGCAGGGAGTAGGCTGTCTGATACTCACTCAGGGCGTTCTGGAACTCGTCCTGGAAAAAATAACGATGTCCATTCGCGAGATGCCCCTGCACTTGTTTTTCCAGCGCCAACTTCGGATCAACTTCGGTCACCTGGAAGCCCAAAACCTGCGGGACGACTTTATAACTGTAATAATTGCTGAGGTACTTGGTTGCCATAGCTGATTCCTCGTTGATCGGCGTGTTAAAAAATTTACTTTTACTATAAGGGCAAGCGGGGCAAGCGTCTTCGACTGCATATTTATCTTCAAAGGGATAAAACATCCTTCCTTTGTTTTATAGATCACGGAATTAAAATAGCAAGCCAGGTAGTGTCTGCATGGCCTCAATAAAAAATTAACCGAAGGAGGTCCCAAGAGGATACGTTGCCCCAAATTACCGGTAACGGAATCGAGGCGGTATCGACATGAGTAAACATGAGAAACCGATGTATCGTGGGGCAATACGCAATCGCTGTCATTGGGCCAAAAATGCTGACAAGGACATGATTCAGGCAGGTTCTGTTCAGTCTGCGATTATCAGCGCAAGTCCACGACCGCAAGCGGAAAACTGGTTTTTTCACATTATTGGCGTGCCCGCCGGGTTCGAGCGACGCTGATTTCTGAACGATCAAGAGCAGGGATGCAGGCTGCCGGAAAACGAGGAGCATTTAAGCCAAAATGTCAGCAATTAGAAGAAAGGGAAGAAAGCGGCGATTAGAAGGGGATTTGTGGTGATGAATTTCCCATGACCCGAGATTAGGAGATTGGGGTGATAGGGGTGATAAGGGTGATAAGCAGTCATAATCGGTCAACGAAACGGTCGGCTCAGGAAGCGAGACCCGGCAAGACCGAACCGCCAAGGCACATCCGCGGCTTTTGAAATACCGATGCGCGGGCCCGTCACGATTGAAATCTGTTCCCTGGAATTGGGGAGTGTAAGTTGAAATGGTGGTGAGTCGATCGGCATACCGCTATGCTCACTCGTTATACCGAGCGCTTGGCAGACACGCCCCGGTCCGGAGCAAAGGAGGCGCACATCATTGAGACCGCGCCGCGCCCTCATGGTCTCTAGCCCTGCGAGCGGTTCGATTGCGCGAATCAGGACACCCGCGCCATGTCCTTCCGTGCGGCAAACGAAATTGAGGCACCAGTGAATTCCGTAGGAGCGATAGATGTATGCTCGACAGGGCGGGCCGAACATCACACTGTTACGCTTGGTGGGACCGCCAAAACTGTGTGAGGCAGGATCTTCGTGATCATATGCTTCCGTCTCCACAATGCGTCCCCCGATCCCATCGAGAAGTAAGGTTGCACCTATCACGGACCGAGCTACGTCAACGGAGGAAGCGGAAAAAGTCAATAAATGATGGCGAGATTGCATTCATGCCAGCAATTTTATACCGATAGCCTGAGAACCGAAACCGTCTCCTGACGTTTGACCGTTTCTAGAAAATACCGATAGGCGGAATTTCGGCTTATGAAAGGATTCGCGCCATTGTTTAAACGGCTGTCAGCGTATCGATGAAATAGCCGATGCCCGCTTTTCGAAAGACTCCGCTTTTTCTGGCTGATGTGTACGCCGATATAGCGTGGCCAGACTCTTTAGCGTGATGGCTACACTCGAGTGGTTTGGGCCGAGGCTCTTTTCATTTATCCTCAGCGCCCGCTTATAAAGCCGTTCCGCTTGCGTATATCGAGCTTGACCAGCATAAAGCGCACCCTGATTGTGCAGGGTAGTGGCAATATCGGGATGATGCGGACCCAGGGTTTTCTTTGAAATCTTCAACGCGCGCTTAAGAAGTGGCTCGGCTTGGGCATACTGCCGCTGCGCGAGATGCAGCAATGCAAGGTTATTTAAATTCGTAGCAACATCGGGATGGTGCGGGCCCAAGGTTTTCTCGCCTATTTGCAATGCGCGTGCAAGAAGGATTGCTGCGTTTTGAAGCTGCCCCAATTCGCGCTGCATCTCAGCCAGGTTGTTCAGGCAGATCGCTACAACCGGATTATCGGGGCCGAACCTGCTTTCCGAAATCTCCAGCGCACGCTGAAGGAGATGCTCGGCTTGCGCATAACGCTTTTGATCGCGGTAGAGTGTAGCCAGGTTATGCAGGCTCACAGCAATCTCGGGATGATTCGGCTCCCAGGGCTTTTTCCCGAATATTCAATGCACGCAGAAAAAGCGGCGCAGCCAGCTCAAGGTTTCCCTGCGCGTGGTGAATCTCGGCCAGATTGCTCAGGCTGGCTGCTATATCGAGATCGCATCCGCCCCAGCGCTGTTTCCACAGCAGCAGCGCTTCTTCCAGAAGCGTTTCGTTTTCAGCGCGTTTCTTTCCCGCATAATGCATCATCACTGGATTGTTCCGTGCAGTGACCGGCCCAGGATGATGCGCCACAGGGGCATCCTCCGCATTTTGCGGAGAATTCCTCGAGGCCGCGGTAGCGCGCAGGGGATTCCCTTGCTTATCCGCCTTCACTATACCTCCACAATGGTTGCAGCTTGTGAACGGTTTCCACAATGACGGCCATTTAACTCGGGATTAGCCGGCATGAATAGCTGTAATATCTTACAGGCTACCCGATATCAACCGCGTTTACGGCGCGGTGAGGGTCAAAACGCGCATCTCCGAAAAGGAAGGAAGAATGTCGTCACCCATGCTGATGATTGCCGCAACGTTGCTTTTTGCAACGATGGGTATGTGTGTGAAGTTCGCTTCCGCGGACTATAGTACGGCCGAAATCGTGTTCTACCGTGGCGTCATAGGGGCAGTTAGCATGATACTGCTTACGCGCGTACATGGCCAAACGCTTCGCACCCGTCTGCCGGCGATGCACTTCGGGAGGAGCCTGGCAGGGGTGTGTGCGCTCGGTCTCTGGTTTTATGCAATCGGCGCTTTACCGCTTTCCACTGCGGTGACATTGAACTACATGTCGCCAATCTGGATGACGCTGCTGCTTCTCGTCAGGGCCGCTCTCAGTGGAGGCAGGAAGGTTGATAGTCGTTTGGCATGTACAGTGCTTGCCGGTTTCGCCGGTGTGATCTGTATCCTCCAGCCAACAATGGCGGGGGATCAGCTAAGGGCAGGCCTGATAGGCCTGCTTTCGGGTCTGCTTACCGCGCTCGCCTACCTGCAGGTAGTCGCTCTTGGCAGGGCCGGCGAACCGGAAGCCCGTGTCGTGTTTTATTTCTCGCTGTGCAGTATCTGCGCCGGTGCCGCGGTCGTGCCACTGGCTAGCGGCTGGCATGCCCATACTCTCAAAGGTCTAGGCATGTTGCTCGCTATCGGTTTGCTGGCAACATTCGCACAACTGCTGATGACGCGCGCCTATGCTACCGGTCGCATACTCGTCAATGCCAGCCTCCAATACCTGAATATTGCGTGGTCCTACGTATATGGTGTGCTGCTATTCAGCGACCCGGTGACAGGCATGGCGCTGCTCGGCATGGGTTTGATAGCGGCGGCTGGGATAATGGCTGCAAAATTACGCCAGTCTGCCGGCACTTCCGAGCCAATCAGTAAATGCGACGGCGTATGAATGACAGCGAACTTATAAACGAGCTGTTGCATTCACTTCTCGCCTTTATAAATTTATCGCTCTGTTCGCTGTAACGTCATCGCACCAATTCTTCGAGCTCGCATTTCTGGTGATGCTCCACGGAGACGCCCGCGCGTGCCGCTTCACACGCGTTTCCGTAGGTTTTGCCGTCGCAACCGCAAACAGGTCTGTGCTCTTTGGTACAGGTGCTGGGTATGGCCTTGCAGGTTCCCTGCGCATCGCGAATTTTGCATTGCCCAGCACCAACCTCACAGTATTGCGCACCGGGGCATAACGTTCCCAGAAGCCCGCCACAGTCCAATGGTTCGATGGGTTCGATTTCCTTGCAGCGATCCGTTAATTCCACCTTGACAAAGGTTCCGGGTTTCGGACGAATAGAACGCAGTTGCTCGACAAAATTGCGAAATTTACGCGGTGATGAGCTAAGGCCTGCTTCCGCGCAAGCGGATAAACCCACCTTGGTTGATGTCGCGCCACCCACTCTGGGATAATAAACATCAAAAGTATCGATGGCATCGGAGGCAATGGCATTGCCCACCACTTTTCTGACCAATTCCAGCGATTTGTTATCCACGTTGTCGTCGGTACTGCCGACGCTGATGATAACGGCGCCAGCCGCATTACCATCCTCGGCAAACGAGGATGCGTTTGGAAGGAGGCTGAACCCTGCCAGAAAAATATAAATTAATTTTTTCACTTTTTCTTAACTGAAAAGCGAGGGTGCGGGAATAAGCGCGCCGACGACGCACGCTTAACACTCCAGACCTTACCCCCCGACTAATAACGATCAGCACCCAGTAAACCTTTAGATCTCAAGAAGACCTCAAGAGCGGCGCCCTATACCGGGCAACAGCATGGCCTACGGAATGGCGCTGCGGCCCGAATTGGCTCGGCCGCAGCAATTAAGATGTTCACGTCTGAAATCCGAGGCAATTTTTGTTATATCGGATTAGTTTGGACCGATAGGCCCACCTTGCTCATACTTGGGGTCTTTTTTCGGCTTTCCTTCTTTATCCACAGGGAAGTCGGGCACGTGTGAATCTTTGCTCGGCGATGCAGCATCTTTGCTTCGTTCATCTCTTTTTTGCTGATCCACATATCCTGTGTCCACTCCGCCATTAGCGCCATAAGGCTTGGCAGTTCCACCTGAAGTGGGTTGGGAATTACCTTGGCCGGAAGCGCTGCTACTATCGGTAGAACTACTGCTAGTAGAACCATTCTGGCCGGCTGAACTTCCCTGACCGGATGTGCTGCCGCCGTATTGGGCCTGCGCTATGCCCGCGACGCTGAATATCGCCGTGCTCGCCAAGGCTAAAAAAGATGATGTAGAGAATAATTTCATGGCTGTTCCTTCTTGTCTATCCAGCAATATTGCTGTGTTTAAAAGGTTACGTGCCGTCTCGCAACTCTTCAGTGCGGTACCACACCAAATACGCTTTCCATTCCAGGATAACCGGGCATCACGCGATACTCGCTGGTCCGGAAGCCGAACGCCAATTCAATGCCAATGTTTTTACTGATAATATTGAAAAAAGTAGAGTGGACTGTTCCTATGCCGAGCTCAGTATGGCTCTACCATGGCGATATTGGACCGCGCACTCAAATGTCCAGTGCGCCATCGTTCAGCGCTCTATTACACTCACACCCAAATAACATGATGGGCCTGTGGCAGGCAGGCATTCCAAGGCAGGGTCACATATATACAAATTATGCGATTCAGCACCACAAAAACAAAGAGACAAAGCAAACCGGGGCCATCCAATTAAATTCACAGCCGAATCGATAAATAACGTCTTGAAATGTTGCGCTCTGGTTGTGTCGATAGGCGCAAACGTCGGCCTGGACTCATCCGTTCGTCATTGATACTAAAGGCAGCCCTAAAATCAAGACAAATGATGGCAATTTTGAAATGGTTTTCGGTGCTCGCGCTCATCTCGACGTGCACTCGTTCGACAACGATAAACCTGATCCCGCCTATCCCGCTTTTGGAAGCCAGGTAGCCGATGGTCAGCCGCGCAGCGGTTTCAATTTTCGCCGAGGCTATACCGATGTCACCGCCAAGTTCTATGACCTCAGCTTCAAATTTCAGAACGATTTTGCGGCCGGAACATTTCCTGGCAGTCTTCGCGAAGCCTGGGTCGCCGCCAAAATCGGCCCAGGCCAACTTACGGTCGGCCAGTTCAAGCCTTATCGTGGCATGGAAGAACTGACCAGCTCAAATGAAATCACGATGATGGAGCGTCCCTCGACCTCGTCCACCGGGCATTTATGCGGGGCGGCAGTGGCTGATGGGGGTCGGCTACAAGGGTATTTTTGCAGACCAGCTCGGTTATGCTGTAGATATTATGAGTCTGACGCACACCGGTATGCCTATCGAGGGCTCAAGCTATGGCGGCCGGCTATTTTGGGTGCCCCGCTCGCAGGAAGGCGATACCCTCCACTTTGGTTTCTCCTACAGTATCGATACGGAAGCTGCCGGATCACTTTCTGCGAAGGTAGTTGATATTTATGGTGGACGGCGCGGTTTTAGCCAGTCCTTTGGTTCCGCCGGTGCCGCCGTGGGCTTATCCGACCATCATAGCGAGAGCACGTGGGCACTGGAAGCAGCTTATGCGATTGGGCCTGTCAACTTGCAAGGAGAATACGCAGCCGTAAAACTCGACAATACTCATCTATTGGCGGGGGCGCAGAAGGACTCTCACGTACAGGCATATTATGTACAGGCCAGCTGGTTTGTAACCGGTGAAAGAACAATCTACCGGAAAGAGCGCGGTGCTTTCGGCAAGCCCAAGCCGATCAGGAAATGGGGAGCGATTGAACTTGCCGCGCGATATGACGCTGTCGAGAACAAGGATCAAAGTCTGGTTGAGAATCCGTGTGGCACCGGCACAACCAAATGCCAGGTCCAGATACTCACGCTGGGAGTGAACTGGTATGTTCGGGAAGGGATACGATTAATGCTCAATTATTATCTTACCGAAGCGGATATCGGAAATGCCGGCGCCGGCACACCGAACCGTAAGGACAGTCCTTCCGTTATTTCCTTCCGTACCCAGCTAAGTTTTTGATCGGGGCGAGAAGCGGGGGTGAATTGTCTTGTTACATCCGCTCGATATATTCGCCGCTGTCCGTATTGATTTTGATCTTTTCGCCCTGGAGGACGAATGGCGGAACCATGACAACAAGCCCGGTCTCCATTGTGGCGGGCTTGTAAGAACTGGTGGCGGTGGCCCCTTTCAAGTTGGGTTCGGTGTCTGTAATAGTCAGCACTACGCTGGAGGGAAGCTGTACGCCGATTGCGCGATCATGGTGGAAATTGACTTGCACGTCTGTATTCGGCAGCAGGTATTCATACTGACCCTCAAGAAATTCCTGCGACAGGCCCAATTGCTCGTAGTTTTCCTTATCCATGAAAATATAATTCTCACCTTCCTGGTAGAGAAAAGTCATGTCGCGCGGCTCGACGAAAGCGCGTTCCACTTTGTCGTCAGTACGGATGCGCTGATTGGTTTTAGTGCCTGCTTCGATATCCTTCATCTCTACCTGCATGAATGCCCCACCTCGGCCTCCAACATGAACGTGGTAACATTTCAGCACGCGCCAGATGCGCTTGTCCCACTCGATCAGGTTGCCGACGCGGATTTCCGTTGCAAGAACTTTAGCCATTATTGTTCCAGTGGAATCAAGAAAACGCGCATCTTACTATAAAAAGCTCTCGATAACCCCATGCAATCAATGTTCTCGGCGGATTGCCGCCAGATGCCACCGTTTGGCCCGATTCCTGGACGAAGTGAAAATTCGTTATCCGGATTATCACGCCCGTCCTGTGCCGGCTTTTGGTGATGTGGCGCCCAGGCTCCTCATTATCGGTCTCGCTCCCGGAATGCATGGAGCAAATCGTACCGGCCGGCCCTTTACCGGTGATTTTGCCGGGATTTTGTTATACCGGACCTTATATAAATTCGGCTTCGCCAACCATGAAGGTTCCGCTTCGGTGGAAGATAATTTGCAGCTCACGCATTGCCGCATTACTAACGCAGTCAAATGTCTTCCTCCCGAAAACAAACCCGAGCCAGGCGAGATCAGGCAATGTAATGGATATCTGGCAGCCGAGATTGCTGATTTCGCAAAAGGACGGCGGCACCGCGCTGCTCGCTCTCGGCGGGGTCGCTCATCAGGCAGCGCTTATGGCACTGGGGCTCAAGCGAAAAGCTTATCCTTTCGGCCACGGCGCCGTCCATGAATTCACTGCCTGCTGGCATCCGATAGCTTGAAACCCGACAGCCTGACACTATATGACAGCTACCATTGCAGCCGTTACAATACCCAGACCCGGCGTCTGACCGCAGAGATGTTCGAACAGGTATTCGCAAAAATTGCTAGCGACCTGGCTTTTCATCATGCAAACTGGAGACTAACATAACCCATGCCCTACGTCAATATACGCATTGCCGGCACCCTCAGCCGCGAGCAGAAGAAACAGATCGCCCAGGAAATAACCGATACGCTCGAGCGAGTCGCGCACAAACCAAAATCCTATACCTACATTGCTTTCGATGAACTGCCTCACGAAAGCTGGGCCATCGGAGGCAAGCTGCTGGGTGAGGGGGACTGATCGCCTTGGCGGCAGAGTCTGCTTTCGACGCCAAGGCATTTTACTCGAACCTGCCATCGCAGCCGGGAGTCTATCGCATGATCAATGCGGCGGGGCAGGTGATGTATGTCGGCAAGGCTATTGATCTCAGAAAACGTGTTTCATCGTATTTTCAGAAAACGGCCTGGGGCCCCGCATGCAATTGATGGTTTCCCAAATCGCGGGCATCGAAACCACGGTTACCCGTTCTGAAGCAGAAGCGCTGTTACTCGAAAACAACTTAATAAAAAATTTAACTCCTCGCTTTAACATCCTGTTTAGGGATGATAAATCATATCCGTACGTGATATTGAGCGGTCATCGTTTTCCCCGGCTTGGGTTTCACCGCGGCGCACTGGATAAAAACCATCATTATTTTGGCCCGTTTCCAAATGCGGGAATGGTGAGGGAGAGCATACAGCTTCTGCAAAAGGTATTCCGGATTCGCACTTGCGAGGATAGCGTATTCAGCAACCGCACCCGGCCTTGTCTTCTCTATCAGATCAAGCGTTGCAGCGGGCCTTGCGTCGATCTGATCACAGCGCAGAGCATATAAAGAGGATGCCAGAGACGCTGAGCTTTTCTTGCAGGGCAAGCAGACCGAGGTTCTGGAAAGCATCGCCAGAAAAATGCGGGAAGCCGCGGATTTGCAGGAGTATGAGCAGGCTGCGTTGTTTCGCGACCAGATTCAGTCACTGCGAAAAATTCGGGAAAAACAGTTCGTCGATAGCGGCAAGGCGCTGGATGCCGATGTGGTTGCCTGCGTTGCCGAGACCAACGGTGGGGGAAGGGCCTGCGTCAATCTTGCCATGGTAAGGGGAGGGCGCCACTTGGGAGACAAGAGTTTTTTTCCACAAAATGCGGAAGGGTACGACCCGCCCGAAATGGTGGAGGCTTTTTTGACCCAGCATTATTTCAATCGGAGTGTGCCGAATCTTATCATCGTCGGCGAGAAAATTCAGCGGGACATCCTTCAAGCCGCGCTCGCCGAGCAATCCGGCCATAAGGTGGTTATCAACTGTAATCCTATCGGCGAACGGCGTATATGGCTGGATATGGCGGCGGAAAATGCGCGTCTGGCGCTGGAGCAGATGCTGAGCCGGCAGGCCAGCCAGGAGGAGCGTCTGCAAGCCTTGCAACAGGCCCTGGATATGTCCGGTCTTGGCCGCATCGAATGTTTTGACATCAGTCATACGCTGGGCGAAGCGACCATCGCGTCCTGCGTGGTTTATGACAACTTCGCCATGCGCAACAGCGAATATCGCCGCTACAACATTACCGGCATTACGCCAGGAGATGATTACGCCGCGATGCGCGATGTCCTTTCCCGGCGCTATCATAAAGTTGCCGAAGGCGAGGGAAGTCTTCCTGATCTGATTCTGATCGATGGCGGCAGAGGCCAGGTCAGCGTTGCGCGAGATGTACTGGTCGAGCTTGGGCTGAATGACGCGAATCTTTTGGGCGTAGCTAAAGGTGAGGCGCGCAAGCCCGGACTGGAACAATTGATTTTCCCGGGAGCGGAAAAGCCGCTACAATTGCCAAAAGACCACCCCGGATTGCATCTGATTCAGCAGATTCGGGATGAAGCTCACCGTTTTGCAATTTACGGCCACCGCGCCAAGCTTGGTAAATCACGCACCAGCTCAAGTTTACAGAAAATTGATGGTGTCGGCGCCAAGCGTCGTCAAAGCTTGCTGGCACGGTTTGGCGGGCTGAAAGGCGTGCAGACCGCAAGTATTGAAGAATTGCAGCAAGCGGATGGCATCAGCCGTGCGTTGGCGGAGAAAATCTACAGGGAATTGCACTGATTGTGATTGTAAAGGTGCACTGATCGCAAAAGGCCTATTCCAGTTCCAGCCACATAGACGTCCCGAAACTCGGGACAGCATATTGCCGCTGAGGCGTATCCAAAAATTCTACCCCCCATAGACTGATATGAGAGGGGATATTTATTTGAGCAAAAAGTAGTGTCGCGACGAGGCAGGGTAACAATACAATTTGAATCGAAGGTTCGCAATCCGGTTCATCAGAGCAGCATCTTAATGGCATATACTGATCCTTATGCCTCTTAACCTGCCCAACGTGCTTACGTGGATGCGCATCCTGGCGATTCCGCTGTTCGTAGGCATATTCTACTTTCCCTCGACGTGGTTGTCCCCGTCCGAGCAGAACCTCATCTCCACCATTATTTTTACCGTGGCCGCCATCACCGATTGGCTGGATGGTTACCTTGCGAGAGTGCTCCGCCAGACTTCGGCTTTCGGTGCATTTCTTGACCCGGTGGCGGATAAGTTGATGGTGGCGGCGGCGTTGATCGTTCTGGTCTACCTGAGCAGGCTTGACGCACTTATCGCCTTCATCATTATCGGCCGCGAAATTACCATTTCAGCGCTGCGCGAGTGGATGGCGCAAATTGGCAAAGGAAAAAATCTGGCGGTTTCCTTTTTTGGAAAACTGAAAACCACCTCACAAATGGCAGCCATTCCGCTCCTGTTGTATCACGAAAAAATAGGTGAAAATTTCAACCCGCAGGAAGTGGGAACCTGGCTGATCTATCTGGCGGCAGTACTGACATTATGGTCAATGGCCTACTATCTTAAAGTCGCGATACCTCAGGCACTGAAGCATGGCTGAAACCGTCTCCACCCCGCTCTTACGTCGCCTTTTCTTGACAAAGACAGCAGCATCCTTATAATGCCAGATTGTTTTTTTGCGGGAATAGCTCAGTGGTAGAGCACAACCTTGCCAAGGTTGGGGTCGCGAGTTCGAGCCTCGTTTCCCGCTCCAGTCAGTGGGAAAATGGATTCATCTGCATGAGGCATCGTTTGCATATTCTCGCCCTTGCTGAAATCCGTTTTCCCTTTTTAGTTTTCCCTATCGCACTGCAAAGGTGCAACGTAACCAGTTTGCGTAACGCAGCAATGGCGGGGTGGCAGAGTGGTCATGCAGCGGCCTGCAAAGCCGTGGACGCCGGTTCGATTCCGACCCCCGCCTCCAGTTTAATATCCGTATCTGTCCTATAAAGTCTGGAAATACAAGTATTTAGTAGATTTCTCCCTCGCTTATAGTCCGCAACAGTCATGGAACCTAAGATCATCCCTTCCAATCTCGGCAGGGCGCGCCGGTAGTATCTCGAAATCATCCGGTGGCTGGACCATATCGGGAGAGTGCCTGAAATTGCTCGGTATGGAACTGAACCGCCTCGGATGTGGTTACCGATGAAAGACCAGAAGCTGAACGGGCTGCGGTTGCTGTGGCGGGCGGGAATGGATCCGTCGAGGCCAGTCCGGTGGAAGAACCGATGGTGGAGCGTGGAGAGGGTCGGATTAAGCAAGAACCGACACAGTATGTTAAAACACCTGAAACGAATCAGGAGAACAAAAATGCAGTTACTGTATAACCCGGACATATACCCGGATCAAGTCCGGGAAATAATAATGCAATCCGGGCAAATCGGAATCGAGATCGCAAACCGGTGGATGATGGGGTGGCCAAAGAGGGTCGTGAATCTTCTGATCCAGGATATGTACGAGGAAGTGTTTCAGTACCAGCTTTTGCAGGAACAGGACGTGATAGCAAGAGCGTCCAACCTGAGCCATCTCGCGCCACTGGAGATCATGGTAATGTCGGGCCTGAGTCTCGAGCCGCCGGAGATGTAGAAGGTGTTTCTATCGCTGACGCTGCACCTGGGACATCGCCAGAACCTTACCGAACTTCCCCGCGCCCGTCCCCTCGTAGAATCCCTTATCAAGCGTCGTGCCCCGCCGAGATCGTTACCCCTGTGGTGTCGATTTCACGATAAATTCTCAAGGGCTGAAGTTCCGTGCTGTTGCCGTGGTGGCCTGCTACGAGATCATCTTTTTGCAGGAGCATCGCGACGGTTGACGACGATGCGGACTTGCAGAGGTTTATGACATTAGCGCCATTTGCTCTACGTTGCCTGCACGCCAGCAAGGGACGCTGCGGTTGAAGCGCCGACTTTCGAGGCCACATCCATCGCAAGCCGCTGGAGTGTTTCGGCTTCGTCCAGGCCATCGAGGAAGCGCCGGGGTATTCCCGATAGCCCGGTTTGGGCTCCGACGAGCGCGCCGGTCAACATGGCGCGCGCCTGGTTTTCGCCGCCGCCATTCACGGCGTGGAGCACAGCCGATTCGAAATCGTTCGGAAAGCGGGCAGTGAGATGATAGGCTGCGGGAAGCTGGTGATAAATGGCGCAGGTCATGCCATAAACGATGGAGACTTTCCATGCGGGCTCTATCCGGATATCCGGGTCCACCGCGGCTGCGGCGACATACGAGGGCGTGAGCAGGGCATCCGGAGAGACGAAATGTCCGCTTTCCCATGGACGGTCCTCCTGTGGCGGCTGCAAGTCGGTATGCGCCATCGTATGGAAAGGCAGTTTTCCCGCCCTTGCCAATCGCATGAGCTTGCCGGAAAGGCTTCTGTTGAGCTTGTGTCCCTGCACCAGAAGACCCAGCACCGCCCCGTACGCGACAGTCAGGGTAACCACGGTATCGTCGATCTGGGTAAGCCGCGTATTGCTGGAGATGGCGGCTGCCAGTTCCTGCGGCTGGAAGGCATAGCGAACCGCCAGCGCGAGCGTGCGCGCTATCGCTTCGGTGGTATCGGCCTGGCCTCCCGTTTGCCCCCAGGGCAGATTCTGCTGGACACGCTTGCGCCAGGCGTCGCGGATCGACTGCTGGGTATATCCGCCCGGGCCGTTCACCGGCATGCCGTTGAGCAACGGGAAATATTTCCTCATCCATGCGCCGGCAGAAATCCGCTTCATCATAGCCGCCGCGCTCGACGAGCGAACGCAGCATGAGCCGGAGAATGATGCCGCTCTGGGAGAGTTGGCCCGCCTTGAGACCGCTATGGTAGCGGCCGGGCTTGGGGTCGGCATAGGTCGTGATCCAGTCGCCGTAGTCGCGGCGGAGCACCGCCAGGTCGTAGTACCAGTGGGGGCCGAGGCCTAAGGCATCCCCGATAAAGGCGCCCATGATGGCGCCGGCGGCGCGGTCCTGTATGGCGGGGTCGGACATGTTCTGATCCTCCTCTTGGCTAACCTCATTATCTCCCGACATGTACGCTGATACGAGCGGTTAATTCCAGCTTTGCCGGAAGACAAAGTTATTAATTTCAAGCACGTGCATTCACCAGCGGACAAGCGTTCTGCTGGAACGAAGGGTTAACCTGAGAGGCACAACGCTGCTTGCCGACACAGCTCTTTAGGCAGCTCAGGCATTGAAAGCCATGAATACCGCGGACGCTGCAGGATTTCACAGCAACCCCTTCTTGCGTTATGTGCGAAGCCCTTGGACGAGTTTACTTCAAGCAGACTCGCTTGAAGTTCGCTCCCCACATTAGCGATGTGCTCGCGCTGACAGTGCCGGAGGATCTGGTACAGAATGAGATGCTTGAATTATTCTTCGGCGGCTTCTTCCTCAACCTGCTTTGCCGACACGGCTCCTCAATCGTATAACTCTTGGCCAAATTGCGCAACGTCTGCTCGTCAGGCATTTCGCCAGTCAAGTCATGTCCCTGAACCTCGGTTACGAGTTCACCTGGACGTGGCGTGAGCATCAGCGAGACGCCATCCGGGGCGTTGAACCACGTTACGGAGCGAATTTTTCCTGATATATCGTAGTTCGCACAAAGTTTCATGGTTTATCCTGTTTCAAGCGGAGATGAACGAAAAATTCATGCCGTAACCAAGCGCACCAACCGATCCGGTGTTGCGGACAGTAAAGAATAATCGGCGACCTCCGGTTGGATCAGCCTCGCTTTGAATGTCTTTTACCATCAACTGCTGATCTCCGGCACCCGAATTCAAGGGAGCAACCGTGACTCCTACGACCTCACCATAGCTAAACCCCCACATATTCCAATAGTGCTCAGCCCCGGGCGCAAGACCTGCCTCGCCGTTATCCACCCAGGATGCTTGCCAATACCTGACATTAGCCATAACGAATCTCCTCTGACAATCCCGACAAAGCGCTCTTGACTACACGACGGCATGTTGAAACTTCTCCTCAGCTCACCGCGCATTCAAACCCATTTATTCGGCCATACATTGATGTAAAAAAGTAGCATCCAACTGATCAGCTATAGGAATTTTTTAAATTTTTTAGATGGAGCCTATTTATATCTTGAACTGAACGTTATATAGCAGCATCAAGCTTTTTATAGACCACGGCATTAAAAAACGCAAAGATTGCGTATGCCGAGCCTACGACAGATCAGGCCATCGTAAGGTAAATATTCAGTACGATCTCAGGGGCTGAAAAAAAGTGTGCTCCTCTTCAAATTGTTTCGGGATTGAAATGCAGCGCTACCGGGACGGAAAGGCAAAAGGTTCGCAGGTCCAATTTTCTTTCATGCACGAGGTCTACTGTCTTTGCAATCAGCGGATTTATCGATTATCGGGAGGAAATGATATGCAGGCAAAAGACCAGGACAGAACCTGGACGGTTTTTTTCTGCGTTTACAGCTCCCTTGATCTGCTATAAAAGCACAGACGATCTTTTAGCGTGCGAAACCGCACATATCTTTTGTCCACAAAGAGAGTAGGATTATTACGACTTCGGTGACGGCCCTAATTGTTGAAGCCAGAACTTTTTATTTGCACTGGAGTCGAAGGTTGTCGGATGGTTTGACGAGTTTCATTCGCGGATAGAGTTCTTTAACTGAGGGATGTTTCTGAAGGTGCTTGCTGACGACAACCGGGAGAAGTGCACTGCGGTACTCGGCCGTCAAGTTGTCAACTCTTGACTCATCTTCATTTT
>CAWKMH010000058.1:0-11672 GCA_963850515.1 uncultured beta proteobacterium | reverse complement strand
AGACGACCTGTATCGATGGGAACAGGGGGTGCGCGGCGTTGCCCCCGTGTTCTGTTCAACTAATCTGATTCGCTCAGAGACGAATTGGTACGTCTGAAACCACAGATCCTCTTGCTCGATCACGATTCCCAAAACTGGATGCCACAAACGGAATCGCGGCGCTCATGAAATTGAATCCGGAGACCAAAGTCATTATTTTTGAGCTTTCCTATCGCCGACGAGATCGAGTGGGCATTATTCAGAACGGGAGTAAGGGGATGTTGCCAGCGCGACGTAAAACCTGAGCAGCTTAAAAATGCCGTTGTGGCTGTTCAGCAAGGCGGCTGTTGATTCGGAGATCGCATAGCTGGCATCTGCTGAATGAACTTGTCACGATCACGCGGGAAAAGAATAAAATTAAAGAGGCCGTTGGGGAATTACTCGCGAATTTAACGCGACGCGAATATGAAATTGCTACGCTTGTCGGAAATGGTGAAACCAATAAACAAATCGCACGGCGGCTGGCTATCACGGAGCGTACAGTGAAGGCTCATTTGACCGAGGTCTTTCGCAAGCTGGACATTGCCGATCGGCTCAAGCTCGCGCTGATTGTGAAGGGCTCATGTCGTCACACGACTCGACGCGAATCGACCACTAGCATTCTGTCGGACTTGAAGAGAGCGCAGCGAAAAAGTGACTGGGTGAAAAAAAATTTTGAGGATTTTGAAGGTCAATAGTTATTCTGTTGGCCGAAAAAGCGGCGAAATATGAGCTGACCAGACATTTTTGCAATCGATTTCCTTTAAGTCCGACCGGTTGCAGAGATATTTACGCTCTCGCATTTGCTTATTTCATCCTGATCAGGCTCGCTGCGCCAGTGCAGCAAATTCACGGGCATTCCATAAATAATAAGCGTTTTACGCTTGTACTTGCGCGAGCCTTGGTTCAAAGCACTGTTCCTTTTTATACTTCCCGATTCACTTTTCGCTTACGCAAATGCGTAATTGACGAGATGAATTTCGTCTAGCTCGCACACATCCATATGGTGCCCAAGCCTCTTCAGTTGTGGAGGAGCATTAATCTGTTTTAAAACCGCAAAGAACTCCAATTTATCGTTCCCAAGGTCCAATTGTTCTTGCCGGTGAAGTTGATATGATGCATATAGGACTTGACGTTAGCTGGCTATATAATACTTTCGTAAATTAAAGGCTTATCCCGCGGAGACACAAATTGCTACCGTGATTGGTGAACCAGACGTCCATTAATAATGTTTTCAACATTTACGATGCACGCTCAATAATATCAAGGGCAACGGCGCGGACGTTTCGATCGGAGGCCTGCAAACATTAACTGGAAGTAAACTTTAACCGGTGTCGCTTGAGGCGGTTTGCGCCGACCTTGGGCAGAGCGAGAAGTGCCTAGGAGCTCATAAGACACTGATGAGGAAAGAAAATTGTTTCGGATTTATAATCACTTCATTTCCAGAACCGTGATCCTGCTTATCAGTGCTGAAATTCTTGTGCTGATGTTCATGGTGTATCTCGGGGTAACTATACGTTTTTTTGATCAAGCTGACCCCTTTCCCCCTTCTCTTTTCTCGTCCTTGCTTCAGGGGCGGAGGATTGCACCTTTGTCATGATCCTCTGCATGTCCACCATGGGGTTATATCAACTGGATTCCCGCCTGGATATCAAGGACACTTTATTTCACCTCATGCCGTCAATGATGCTTGGATTCGGAATCACGACCCTGATTTTTTATTTGCTGCCTGACCTCTATTCTGGTCGCGGCATACTGGGGTTGGTAATGCTTCTGGCTCTGTCCGGGATTCTTCTGACACGAGCGGCTTTTCTTAAGTGGTCCAGCCTGGGAATCCTGGTGTCTCAGGCCATCGTTCTGGGTATAGGCGGCAGGGCAAAAGAGTTTGTGGAACAAGCCAAAAATGAGCCTCGCCGCAGTGGATTCAAGATCATCGGTTTTGTTCCATTGCCGGACGAGGAACTCCAATGTACCATCCTCCGCCGTTCTTGCCGAAGGCGGAGTCCTTGATGTCGCTGGTTAATCAATACGGGCGCGGGAGAAATCATCATCGCAATTCAGGAACGGCGTGGCGGCTATTTTCCTATTCAGGACCTACTGGAATGTAAGCTGAATGGGATTAAAGTGACCGATTCAGCCGCTTTTTTTGAGCGTGAACGCGGTCAGATCCGTGTGAATTCACTTTACCCGAGCTGGTTAGTTTTTGGTGGGGGGTTCGATCAAAGCCCGCTTCAGATCCGGTATTAAACGTGTTTTCGACCTGGCCGCGAGCGGCGTCCTTCTGGCTGTTACGCTACCTGTAATGTTGATTGCCGCTCTTTGTATTCTGTTGGAGGACGGTACCCCCATTTTTTACCGGCAGGAGAGGGTTGGAAAGGGCGGGAAAATATTTATGGTTCTGAAATTCCGCAGCATGCGGGCTGATGCGGAGAAAGGAGGAACGCCGCAATGGGCGACAACGGATGATCCCCGGATAACACGAGTGGGTAGAATTATTCGCAAATTGAGAATCGATGAGCTTCCCCAGATATTGAATGTCTTGAATGGTGACATGAGTTTTGTCGGTCCCCGTCCGGAAAGGCCTTATTTTGTAGACCAGCTTTGCATGAAAGTTCCCTATTACAATGTTAGGCATAGCATCAAGCCGGGCATAACCGGATGGGCCCAAGTGCGCTACCGGTACGGCGCGCTCGGTAGAGGACGCCATCGAAAAGCTTCAGTACGATCTTTATTATGTGAAAAACCACTGCCTGTTTCTTGATGTAATTATCCTGATAGATACCGTTGAAGTTGTCGTGCTGGGGAAGGGTGGAAGATGATGTGGGTCGCCTTCAAGTCCTGCGCGGGCGCGGCGGCGTTGCGAAATGGAATACGCGAAAAGGTAGCGACGTGAATGGTGCGACCGCTCAGGGCGGGAAGGCACCTTCGCCGAGGAAGGCGCCACGCCAGAGCGGGATATTGGCGCCTAGAAGCGCGACCGCGATGCCGGATCGCCGCTCCGCACCATCCCTCGCACAACACTTTAGGGTACCTCCCTTTCGCCGCGAGATCGATAAAGCGGGTGGCTCGCAAAGCCGCCACTGGCACATGAGCGGCAAAATCGGGCATTCATGTCGTTGCCCATCTTGGCAAGTGGGGCAAACCAAGACCTTCGCCGCGCGTCTTGTGATCACCCCGATTTTTGCAACACGCTCCACTGGCGACCTGCTTGAAGGCTCCCTTAAGCGCAGCGATATAACATGTTGACGAATATAGCGACGGCCAGCTACACGATAGCGGCAGTCGCACATTTTTTCCTGGCTTTACTTTTGGTAACAAGCTGGCGAGGTCGTCTGCATGGGATCGTGTTACCGATAGCTTGCCTCCTTTCTGCATTCTGGGCATCATTGCTCGCTTATCAGCTAACCAGAATCTCCCCCTTTCGCTCCTGACAGATACACTCGAAATTGCCAGAAATGGAGGTTGGACTGTCTTTCTCATTATGTCGCTGGGGCTGTACCGGCAAAGATGACTCATCCATCGTGAAGATCAGTCCGGCCCTGGTTGCAATAATGATGATGTATATCGGGTGCTTCATCGTTGCGCTCTACTCTCATGGCGACTTTGATTTTTCATCGGATAAAACGATCGACTTCATCAATAATATCGCTGGAAGCTTGGCAATGGCAATACTCGGCATGATCCTGGTGGAGCAGCTTTACAGAAATACGCCGGTCAAGCAGCGTTGGGGAATAAAATTCGCATGCCTCGGCATCGGCGGGATCTTTGCCTATGATTTTTACTTATATAGCGATGCGTTGCTGCTTAGGCACGTGAACCCTGAAATATGGGCGGCACGCGGGATAGTTAATGCGTTGGTTGTTCCGCTTGTCGCCGTTTCGGCTGCACGAAACCCCCAATGGTCAGTCGGCATCACGGTATCGCGTCGTATTCTTTTCTATTCAGCAGCATTGTTCGGCACCGCTGTCTATCTACTGGCAATGGCTGCCGCCGGCTACTACCTCCGTTTTTTTGGGGGAAGCTGGGGCATCGTCATGCAGGTGAGTTTTTTATTTGGCGCTGTGGTTCTGCTATTGGCCGTGTTGTTTTCGGGCACTTTGCGTTCCTGGCTCAGGGTCTTCATCAGCAAGCACTTTTTCAGCTACAACTACGACTATCGGGAAGAATGGCTGCGTTTTACGCGCACGCTCTCCGACGGTGGGCACGTGCTGGGAGAGCGCGTGATCCAGGCATTGGCGCAATTGGTGGAAAGCCCTGGCGGGGGCCTGTGGATCATGCACGGGAATCCGGCAATTGCGAGCCTGTAACGCATTGGAATATGCCGGCGACTGGTGGGTTTGAGCCCGTTGACCAGCCCTTTCTGTCAATTTCTGGAAATAAGGAGTGGGTGATCGATTTACAGGAATACGCCATAAATCCTGAAAAATACTCAGCAGTCGCTCTGCCTCAATGGTTGCAAACCATAGGCAGGGCATGGCTCGTGGTACCGCTGATTCAACATCGGAAATTATTTGGTTTTGTAGTGCTGGCGCAGCCAAGAAGTAGAGTCAAGCTGAACTGGGAGGTGAGTGATCTGCTCAAGGTTGCGGGCAATCAGGCTGCAAGTTACCTGGCGCAGCAAGAGGCGGCCAATGCGCTTATGGTGGCGCGTCAGTTTGAATCCTTTAATCGTATGTCGACGTTCGTAGTGCATGACTTGAAAAATCTCGTTTCACAGTTATCGCTTTTGCTTTCCAATGCTGAGAAGCATAAAAATAACCCGCAATTCCAGAGTAGACATGATCGAAACGGTATATCTCTCCGTTCAAAAAATGAAGCGGCTACTGGAAAAACTAAGCAGTGTCGATTCGCCCGAGAATTCGGCTCCTCTTTTTATCGCGCCGTTGTTACAAGAAGCGGTAAAAAGCAAATCCGTTGCCGAACCGGCGCCGATTCTTGAAATACAGGATACGAGCCTTGCAGTGTGCGCAAACTCGTCCCGTCTGGAGAGAGTCATGGGACATCTCATCCAGAACGCAATCGAGGCTACCTCAAAGAACGGGCAGGTTCGGGTTCGGCTGAGAAGAGAGCAGGATTTCGCGATAGTTGAAATAAAGGATACCGGCCATGGCATGAGTGAAGAGTTCATTCGTGAAAAACTTTTTAAACCTTTCGAATCCACCAAGTCCGCGGGTATGGGCATAGGGGTGTTTGAAAGCAAGGAATATGTGTCTGAACTAGGTGGGAAACTGGAGGTTACCAGCAGCGAATCGAATGGCACGGTTTTCCGCATCATCCTGCCTCTTCATCAAAGTGCTTCCATTGTTAAAGTAGTGGCTTGAAGTGGGGATTCGTTTTGGAGATGCAGTAGGCGATCGAAAATGCAGTTTTCCCTTGCAGTACCAAGACAAGCAAACGGTCGAAAGCTTCAATGGATATACGCCAGGTTAGAAAAACCGATACCTCGCATAAATGAAAATGTTTCATAATGTTCCACTAAAAGTAGCGGTACAAAGTCAGATTGATCCAATTCAAGCTAAGGTAAGAGGGCATCAGTGAGTCAGGATAAAAAGAAGTTTATTGGTAATCGAGGATGATCCAGGCCTGCAGAAACAATTGCGCTGGAGTTTCGACGCTTATGAAGTATTGGTGGCGGGTGATCGTGAAAGCGCGCTTGCCTTGGTCCGACGGCATGAGCCTGCTGTCGTCACGATGGATCTGGGGCTTCCGCCCGACCCGGATGGGGCTTCGGAAGGGCTGGCCACGCTAGCACAGATACTTGAACTCGCGCCGGACATCAAGGTGATCGTTCTTACGGGCAATCAGGATCATGGGAATGCATTAAAGGCTATCGCGGATGGGCGCTTACGATTTTCATCAAAAACCTTTTGATCCCGAGATGCTGGGGTTGGTGGTGGAAAGAGCATTTTACCTGCATGCGTTGCAGCAGGAGAACCGCAGGTTATCGCAATCTCAGGCGTCTCCCTCATAGCGGGAATTATTACCCGCGATCCCGCGCTGATCAAGGTATGCCGCAATGTGGAGAAAGTGGCCCCATCCGATGCCACGGTTATACTGCTGGGCGATAGCGGTACAGGTAAGGAAATTCTGGCAAGAGCGCTCCATCAGGCAAGCGCCAGAAGAGAAAAACGGTTCATGGCAATCAATTGCGCCGCGATTCCGGAAACGCTTTTGGAAAGCGAATTATTTGGCTATGAAAAAGGCGCATATACTGGAGCGGTCAAGCAGACCCTGGGTAAAATCGAGCTGGCTAATGAAGGTACTTTTTTTCTTGATGAGGTCGGTGATTTGCCCATGCCGCTACAGGCAAAACTTCTCCGTTTCTTGCAGGAAAGGGTGATTGAAAGAATCGGGGGCGTAAAGAGATCCCGGTCGACGTGCGTATCGTATGTGCAACGCATCAGAATTTGAAGAAGCTGATCGAGGAAGGGCGTTTTCGGGAAGATCTTTATTATCGCCTGAGCGAGATTGTCATCACAATTCCCCCGCTGCGAGAGCGGATGGGCGATCCGGCGTTGCTGGCACATCACTTCAAGAATAAGTTCTGTGCACAGGAGAAGCGCTCTTCGCTGAATTTCAGCCAGGAGGCGCTCGCTGCGATTGAAAGCCATCCTTGGCCGGGCAACGTACGAGAAATGGAGAACTGCATTAAACGCGCCGTTATCATGGCCGATGGCCCCATGATCAGCGCTGACGATCTCGGGCTGCAGGTTTCAACCAGCTTGGCGGAACCGATCAACCTTCGCCAGGTGCGTGACAAGGCGGAATGTGATGCCTTGATGAAAGCGCTGGCAAGAGTGGATGGGAACGTTGTCAAGGCGGCGGAACTACTGGGCGTCAGCCGTCCCACCATTTATGATCTAATGAACCGCCACGGGCTAAAATAGCCACATTTTATAACATTCGTCGCCTCTTCCTTTTTACGTACAGGTATTCTCGATGGCAGATCTCCTCCACGAGCTCATTTTCAAGTCTGCTGATGCATGTTTCCGATAAAGAAGCACTGGTGCATCAGGGAAATCGAACAAGCTATGCCGCTTTGGCCGAGGATATTGGCTCAGCTCGGGCAGGCCATGCTCGCTTTAGGGCTTGGGCGAGGCGAACGCGTCGCTGTTTATCTGGAAAAACGCCTGGAAACTGTTATTGCACTGTTTGGTGCCGCAGCCGCCGGCGGCGTTTTCGTACCCGTCAATCCGCTTCTGAAGCCGGAGCAGGTGGCTTATATTCTTCGCGACTGCAATGTCAGGGTCCTCGTCACCTCGGCCGACCGGTTGAAGCTGCTTGCCGCCAGTTCTGCCGCAATGCCATGATCTGCATGCCATCATGGTGGTCGGCTCGGCCGAGCCTTCGCCCGTGTTTCCGGCATTAATGTCATCTCGTGGAACGATGCGCTGACGGCACGGGGCCATGCTAAAGCGCACCATAGTATCGATGGCGATATGGCTGCGATTCTTTACACTTCCGGAAGCACCGGCAAGCCAAAAGGCGTAGTCCTTTCCCACCGCAACCTTGTGGCGGGGGCAACGAGCGTTGTTCAGTACCTGAAGAATACGCCGGATGACCGAATTCTGTCGGTACTGCCGTTGAGTTTCGATTATGGGCTCAACCAGCTTACCACGGCTTTTCATGTCGGGGCTACAGCTGTCCTGATGAATTATTTGCTGCCGCGGGATATCATCCACACGGTTGAGGACGAAAAAATCACAGGTCTTGCCGCAGTGCCGCCGTTGTGGATTCAACTGGCCCAATTGAATTGGCCAACGGATAATTCATTGCGTTATATCACCAATTCCGGGGGGGCAATGCCGCGAGCGACGCTCGATTTGCTGCGCAACATTCTCCCTCATACAGAAGTATTTCTCATGTATGGCCTCACCGAGGCGTTCCGCTCGACCTTTCTTCCACCCGAGGAAATGGTCGCACGCCCCGACTCCATAGGTAAAGCCATCCCGAATGCGGAAGTGCTGGTGGTACGGGAGGATGGATCGCTCTGTGCGGCTGGGGAGCCGGGAGAGTTGGTGCATCGTGGCGCGCTCGTTTCCATGGGATACTGGAACGACCAGGAAAAAACTGCCGAGCGGTTCAAACCCGTTCCGTCTCGCCAGTCGGGGTTGACTATTCCGGAATTGGCGGTGTGGTCGGGTGATACCGTGCGCATGGATGAGGAAGGTTTTCTGTATTTCATCGGCCGCCGCGATGAAATGATCAAGACGTCCGGCTATCGCGTCAGCCCCACCGAGATCGAAGAGGTGATCTATGGGACGGAGCTTGTGGGAGAAGCCGCTGCCGTTGGCGTTCCTCACCCCGTATTGGGGCAGGCCATTGTTTTGATCGTTACGGCGCGGGCAGGCTCGAAAATTGACCAGGACGCGTTGCTTGCGGCGTGCAAGCTTCATCTTCCCGCTTTCATGCTGCCGAGTTCGATCGAGTGCAGGGAAGGCAATTTGCCGCGCAACCCCAACGGCAAAATTGACCGGAAATTCCTTGCCCAGGAATTGCAGAATACTTTCATGGAGACCGGCGCGTGAATAATGTCCGGCCAAAACATGCCTCAATGGTTCAATTCTCGAGTCGCGACGACTGCCTTCAGATTGGAGGCATGTCCCTCACGCGGTTGGTGCAGCGGGTAGGCAGAACCCCATTCTATGCTTATGACCGGCAGCGCATTACGGATAGGATTGCCCTTCTGCGTCAACACCTGCCTGCCGAGGTTCACCTCCACTACGCGATGAAGGCTAACCCCATGCCTGCGGTTGTGCAGCATATGGCTGGTCTGGTGGATGGGTTGGACGTGGCGTCGGCAGGCGAAATGAAAATCGCTCTGGATACCCCCATGCCCCCATGTCAGGTCAGTTTTGCCGGGCCAGGGAAGGCCGACCAGGAACTTTCCTGCGCGATCGCTGCAGGCATTATCGTGAATATGGAATCCGAGCAGGAAATGGAGCGTATCGCCAATCTGGGTAATCACCTTGGTATTCGTCCGAAAGTGGCGGTTCGTGTCAACCCGGATTTTGAACTCAAATCCTCCAGCATGAAAATGGGCGGAGGAGCGAAGCCGTTTGGCGTCGATGCAGAACGAGTTCCAGCGATGCTGGCCCGAATGGCTAAGCTTGAACTCGATTTCGAAGGGTTTCATATTTTTAGCGGTTCGCAAAATCTGAAAGTGGCGGCTATCCAGGAATCCCACGAAAAGACCTTGCAACTGGGAATCGCCCTTGCCAGGCATGCACCCGGCCCGGTTCGTTTACTGAATATAGGCGGCGGCTTCGGCGTGCCTTATTTTCCTGGCGACGAGCCATTGGATGTGGCAGCAGTCGGCGAAAATTTACGGCACCTGATGCCTGAGGCGAGACGGCAACTTCCCGATGCGCAGGTGGTGATCGAACTTGGGACGCTATCTGATAGCGGAGGCAGGCATTTATGTATGCCGTGTACTGGAGCGAAAAGAATCGAGAGGACAAATATTCCTGGTAACGGATGGTGGATTGCACCATCATCTTGCGGCTTCCGGAAATTTTGGCCAGGTTATCCGCAAGAATTATCCTGTGGTCGTCGGCAACAAGATAAATAGTGCGCGAAAGGGAAATTGTCTCGGTGGTGGGACCGCTCTGTACGCCACTGGATCTGCTGGCGGACCGCATGGAAATGAGCAAGGCGGAAGCCGGGGATTTGATTGTCGTTTTGCAATCCGGTGCTTACGGCTTGACCGCAAGCCCGACGGCATTTCTCAGCCATCCGCCACCCGCCGAAGTGCTGGTTTAAAAACCATCGCAGATCAGCATTATGATGCTTGACGTCCGCAGCCAGTAAGCAATCACTAATAACGAAACGATGGAAAGATGATGTTCAAGAAAACCGGAGATCTATCATGAGCGGGTTGTGCGGCTGGATAGGCCAGGACGGCTCGGTTACCGAGAATCTCCAGCTTGCCAGGCGAATGGCTGGACCGCTTGCCCGTTTCGATGGCAGTGTTGTCGAGGCAGTTGCTGGACGAAACAGCGGCCTTGCCATTGCTGCAAGCGGTGATAACAAGCACATTTATCAAAAGAATGGGCTTCTCCTGGCATTATGGGGACGGGCGAATTTTCTTGAGCCGCGCTTAATCCAGCTTGCGCGAGCCGAAGGCGTGGCAAAAACGCTGGCGGACGATTGGCGGGAAAGAGGAGAAAAGGCACTCGAAAATCTGACGGGCGCATTTTCTCTTTGCATCCTGGATGAAAATACCGACGAGGCGATTCTGGCAATCGATCGTATGGGCATATGCCCGCTCGTCTACCGCAACGATGGAAGGCGGCTGGTTTTTGGTTCATCGGCAGATGCCGTAAACCTGCACTCACAGGCCAAAGCCGGATATCGCTCCGCAGGGCCTGTACAACTATCTCTATTTCCATATGGTGCCCGGGCCCGGATACGATTTATCAGGGACAGAAACGTCTTCTGCCCGGCGAATACCTGATTTATCGAAAGGGAAACGTTGAGACACGCAAGTACTGGGAGATGCGATTTCAGGAGAACGAGAAACGCCCCTTCCAGGAGCTCAAGCAGGATTTCATGGATGTATTGCGATCAAGCGTCCGCGAAGCGGTCGGGGATCAGCAGGTTGGCGCTTTCCTGAGCGGAGGAACCGACAGTTCGACCATCGCGGGATTATTGGGCGAGGTTTCCGGCCAACCGGCCCACACTTATTCCATTGGCTTCGATGCCTCCGGATATGATGAAATGGAATATGCGCGCATTGCCGCGAAACATTTTTCCACGCGGCATCATGAGTACTATGTCACTCCGGATGACATAGTAAGCGCCATTCCCCAGGTCGCGGCGATTTTCGATCAGCCTTTTGGCAACGCGTCTGCCATCCCTGCCTACTATTGCGCGCGCATGGCTAAAGCTGACGGCCTGAGCAGGATATTGGGAGGAGACGGAGGGGACGAACTCTTCGGCGGCAATGTCCGCTATGCCAAGCAACATCTCTTTTCCCTCTATGGGCAAACGCCCTCCGTGGTGCGCAAAGGAATTATCGAGCCGCTGGTTTTTGGCATTCCCGGTGGAGCGGTGTTGCCGCTGGTACGGAAGGCGCGCAGCTATATCGAACAGGCCTCGATCCCGATGCCGGCGCGGACAGAGACTTATAACCTGCTGGAACGCTACGGCTCCATGGAAGTTTTTACGCCGGAATTTCTGAGCACTGTTAATCCGGGCAATCCGGCTAACCTTCTCGATGAAATCTATCATGAGAGCAACGCCGAGAGTCTGATAAATCGTATGCTGGCTTTTGATCGTAAGTTCACGCTTGCCGATAACGACCTGCCCAAAGTCGCCATGGCTTGCGAATTAGCCGGAATGGAAGTCGCTTTTCCCCTGATCAGCGATGAAATTGTGGCTTTTTCCTTGCGACTCGAACCTCATCTGAAGCTTAAGGGTACAAAATTACGTTATTTTTTTAAGGAAGCACTGCGGGGATTTTTGCCGGAAGATATCATCACCAAACAAAAACACGGCTTCGGCCTGCCTTTCGGTGTGTGGCTTCAACATCACAAGCCGTTACAGACCCTGGCTTCGGATAGCCTGAGTGACCTCAAGTCCCGGCGCATCGTTCGCGCTGATTTTATCGATAAGCTACTGGGGCAGCATCTGAATGAGCACGCGGGATATCA
>CAWKMH010000057.1:0-46362 GCA_963850515.1 uncultured beta proteobacterium | reverse complement strand
CGATCCGCGCATGTCGAGGAGAGATCATTTCTCTTTGGACGAGGATGATGTTTGGATCCTGAGAAAATTGCTGTGATCGAAGCATGTTTCATAGACAACCCAGGCGTGGGTATTGTCTTTACTGATGCCGATGCGGTCGATGACAATTTTAATCCACTAGGGTTGCGACTATGGAAAGCAGTGCGATTCAGCCTAAGAGATCAGGCACAAGTTGCAGCCCTTGATGCATTTTGGTGCTGCTTAAACGTTATATCGTGACGGGTGCGACCATGGCTTTTCGTTCTACCTACCGAGACCTCGTGCTGCCTTTTTCTGAGATGTGGATCCATGATGCGTGGATCGCCATGCTAATCGGCGCAACATCTGATGCGGCTGCGCTGCCAATACCATTTATCGCTTATCGACAGCATAGCGGTAATCAAATAGGCATACGCCGCGTCAAGAATCAAGGTAGAACGTGCGCCGCACTGTATGGAACTCTATAAGTCTGCGTTATGAAGCCGCGCTAGCGCGGCTATTGGAGTGCACGGATCGTTTTCCAAAAAACGCGTACAACGCACATCGTCTTAATGAGGCGCTAACCTTTCTGCGCGTTCGCGCCGCGTTGCCACAAGCCCGCTGGTGCCGGTTACCAGAGAGCCCTGCGTGAGCTCGTCTTACTCAATTATCATCGCTACGCATATGGATGGAGAAGTTTCCGAAAGGACCTCTTACGCCAGCAGATCATTGATAGAATCCTTGGTAAACTTTATTAAAATAATTCGTCCCACGAGGTTGTCCATGCCTTATTACCTCGCTAGGTTTCCATTCACAAGGTGTAGTAAGACTATTAACCTGCCGATGGTTAGAAGTGGTCCCGGAAATTTGAACAAGCCTATAAGTGGAGAATCTGCTACCTTTGATGCCCCTGCGGGGCGAGGATATGGAGCAGAAGATGGCAAAAAGAACGAGACGGACGCACTCAGCGGCGTTCAAAGCAAAAGTGGCGTTAGCGGCGTTGGCGGGAGACAAGACGCTGGCCGAACTGGCGCAGCGGTTTGAAGTGCATCCCAACCAGATTACCGAGTGGAAACGGCAACTGAGCGAGCGGGCGGCCGACGTATTTGGTGGAACCACTGTGGCTGAGCCGCCGGTTGATCTGAAGGTATTGCATGCCAAGATTGGGCAACTGACGCTGGAGAATGATTTTTTAGAAGGCGCGCTCAACAAGGTGGGATTGCTGAGCGCAAAGCGATGATAGACGGCCACCACGCACTTTCGATCAGCCGTCAGGCCCAGTTGGCCGGCATCAGCCGGGGCAGCGTGTACTATCTGCCCAGACCAGTCAGCGCTGCCGATCTGGCGCTCATGCGCCGCATTGACGAATTGCACCTGGAGCATCCGTTCATGGGCGCGCGCATGCTGCGCGACCAGCTCAATCGGGAGGGGTACGATGTTGGACGCAAGCACGTGGGCACGTTGATGAAGCGCATGGGCATTGAGGCACTTTACAGAAAACCGGGCACCAGCAAGAAACACCCCGGCCATGAAATTTATCCTTACCTGCTGCGCAGCCTCGCCATCAACCGGGCCAACCAGGTTTGGGCACTGGACACGACCTACATTCCGATGGCCAAAGGCTTCGTCTACCTTACCGCCGTCGTGGATTGGGCCTCGCGCCGTGTATTGGCAGCAAAGGTAGCGATCACGCTGGAGGCCTGCCATGCGGTCGATGTGCTGCAAGAAGCATTCAGTCGCCATGGCAAGCCGGAGATTGTGAATACCGACCAAGGCAGCCAGTTCACCGCCCATGAGTTCGTGCAGGCCGTCAAGGAACAGGGTTGCAACCTCAGCATGGATGGGCGCGGAGCCTGGAGGGATAATGTGTTCGTCGAGCGCCTGTGGAAATCGGTGAAATACGAGCGGGTGTATTTGCATGCCTATGACTCGGTCACTGAAGCCAGAGCATCGATCATGCAATACATGGATTGGTACAACCGATCCAGGCCGCATTCGAGCCTGGGCAAGAAAACACCTGATGAGGCTTATGCCGTGATGCTGCCGACGGTTGAACTGGCAGCGTGAGAATCAGCAGAGATTCCACTTAAAAAACTCAGGCCGCTGTTCAAACAAACGGAACCACTTCTGTTGAACATGATGCAACGCGCGATTGTGAAGGTAATTACAAAAGTATCAAACGATAAACATATTCATTTAGAAACCTGCGAAGCATGGATTTGCGTGCTGCGCTACGGCAACAAATTTCCGATTATTAATCGGTCTGAATACTCGTGGGAAAAAACTTTTTTGCTAAATTCTTTAGGTCGATATTTTTTTCTTCACTTTTTTCAAGCCTAAATTTCCAAATGTTATTATCCACGTCAATCTCCAATGGATCAGCCGATAATTTTACACCCCCTTTTTCCAGATTTCCCTGGCGCCTTTCGCATCCCCGTTTAACAAGAAATGCAATGCATCAGGGATAAGACTTTTCTTGGCTGCGTAGACCTGGTTCATCCATGGCGCCATCTCTTCCAGAAGGCCATATTTCTCATAAACGCCTGCCATCCGCGTCAGCTCATCCGGGTCTTCCGGAAGATTGCCGGTATCAACGTGCCAATCCGGCTGGCTGCAACGCAAATATCTGCCGCCAACCCGGGTAGCAAGGGCAAGCCCATGTTTGCCTTGAGCAAAGCAATCAGTTCTGTATTCATCAGCTATCCAGTCTGGTGATTATGCGTTCTACCGCAATGCGGACGTCATTGGTATAGGCATAGAGAGCCTCGCATTCCGCTCGGGTAGGTACGGCAGAGAATGTAAGCGCGCGAAATGCGGGCGGCATTATTCTGTTTCCCCGCCGCCCGGTCAGTAGCTCAATCATGGTTTTCAGCCATTCCGGCGTTCCCGCGGGTATGCCCGGTTTCTTGATGCGTAGCGTTGCCGCCATGCCGGTACTCAACGCAGCTTCGACGACAATCCCATCGCTGATAGCGCCTGTGCCGGCTTTGCTAGCCTGGCTGGGAAAGGAAACAACGAGGATGTGTATTTGCGTAATGATCGCGGAAGCCGGCAGCGTTGCCCTGAACCGCCGGTTCCGCTTCGAGGCCTCCGTTGTCAATACGCACGGAACCCTCGGTAATTGTGTTTTCCTGTGCAGGCGCGGCGGCAACGATGACATGAGTTTGGGTTATCGCGGGCGCGAAGCATGCCTGTCCCTGTGTTTGCCCTGACACGATCAACATCCGTGCCTGTGTTACCGCCCCGGTGCCGGGCGTATTGGACTGGGCGTTCGATACAACGGCTAGAACCTGATCCTGGGTAATGGGCCCATCCGCGTTTGACGCGCTGGTTTGAACACCCGGTGCAGCGGCAAGAGCTTGATCCTGGATGAGCCCGCCGGCTTTGGCGGTGCCATTTTGCGTTAATGCAGACCCAACGAGCGCATGATTCTGCGCTACTGCTCCCATATCGCCGAAATTCACCTGAGCCGGGGTTTCAGCAACGAGATAATGTATCGTACCGCTGCTTTTCCACAGCTTTTTCGGGGAAGCCTTGAATAGCTGCCATGGATTGTCATGGAACGCTCTTGATTCAGCGTCGCTCCAGATTTTCCCGGTATAGCCGGCGACAAGTATTGTGCCGCCAAAATCCCAGGAGGTTCCTCCGATATACCGCCCGAGATTGAAATTCTTGTTGCCCGGTCCCCATGCAACGGGTGCCCCAGACCAAGTCAACCGGCTGTCTTTCCCGTCGAGGAAAGCCCTGCACGTTGCCGCCGTGCCGCCCGACACGAGAACAAGGCTCCGGTTTCTGGTGTTGAACCAGGATGACAACGACCCGGTGCTGGCGGGACTGGAGCCAATATGCACTTGCATGGCAGGATTGATCTGGTGACCGACCGCGACAGGAGATGATGCACCGAATAAAATATGCCCGTATGTGTCGGCAGCCCCTACGGTGGGACACCAGATGAAGAAGGAGCCGACATTGCTGGTAATCTCCGAATACCCGGTATGACCGTAATAATCATCGGCGCCGTCGAACGTGAATACGTGCCCGTTCTTGTCCCTTTCTATTGCCGCATTACCGCCTGCAGACCATGTCCGGCCTGTCGCAAGGTCAACGGGACCAACGGCTGGATTCCACAGTATGCGTATGCCTTTACCGAGCCCGGCGTAGTCGATCGAGGCAGCGTACTGAGGTTGCTTGTTAAACCGGCTGGGCAGGATTATTACGGACATGTTTAAACAGTCTGGGTAGAAAGACCGGTAATGTCCGCCCGGTAAACGTTACCGGAACTGAGCGCCACACCTGTATCGTTTTTCACGACCAGCTTGAGATAGCGCGTTATGGGCAGACCTTGCAGGCTGAAGAATTTCCTGTGTATATTGGTGTCGTTGCAGGGCATTGAACCGATCCAATGCAAATCTGCTTCTTCTGTAGCGGTTGTGCCGCTTTCCGGCCCGCTACCAAAATTAGTATTGTCCAGCGATAGCTTTGCGAACAAAATGAGTTGCCTGTTGCCGGCAGGGGTCCCGCTCGGGTCGCATTCAACTTCCAAAGTAACGTCCAGTGGAATAACGGATCCCAGGTCGATTGCTGCCGAGGCTATATAGGTCGCGTTCGCCAGCGTTCCCAAATTGAGTACGGATGGGCTGCGAGCGCCCTGAGTCTGTGTGAAGATTGCCATGATCTGTCTGTTCCTCAAGAGTTTTCCGGGAAAGCCTCGTCCAACAGGTTTAAGCAGGTTTAGGCAGGCTGTGAACTGGTATAAGTCAGGCTTGGGAAATTGATGGTATTCCCGCTGGTAATCACCTGGTTGCTGGTCTCATCCGTTACCAGCAAAACCTTGCTGACGCTATCGGTAAAAGCAATATGCAGATCCGGCGTTGCGCCCGAGTTGGCGAAAGCCGCCCCGCTTTTGGCCGAGACGCTCAAGATACGTGCCGCGCCATCGGCGCCGGTCAGCGCGTAATCGCCAGAGGCCATGGTAACTTCACAGATCGCGTTTCCGGTTACTGTTGCGTAGCTGTCCGTCGGCATGTAGGTTTTGAGCAAAAGCATGCGGATTGCGCCATTTCTGATTGCATTGAGGCCGCCATCCAGTACATCGGAATGCACGTATTTTGCCACTCGATACTCCTTTTTCCATAAACAAAAAAAACGCCCAGACGAACTGGGCGAACTGAGCAGTGTCACTTTATTAAATAACCACTTGCTATGCCTGCTTTAACCCATCCATTGTCTCGGCCAGCACCACGCCGGTAACCTTCACATTGCCGGATAGCACAATCTCCACGTTATCGGATTTGTACCCGGCGGGAAGCCGGAAAGCGCGGCTGTTACGCACCTGCCTCGTGAATTTCAGCGCACCATCCGCCCATAGCTGAAATTGCAGGGAATCGATGGCAAGCGGCGGAATATCCTGCATGGCATCGCCGCCAATCTCATATTCGGCGAGACAGGAGTCGGCTAATCCGTCATCCATCATCCCGGCGGTAATCAATGCCTGGTTTGCTGCAATAGCCGCATCGTAAGAAGTCTGCGCGGATGCCGCCTCCATTTCCGGCATATCGAAGTCGGCGTCTATCTTCGCCGCTCCATAATTGACGGGAGGCGCAGTGATGAATTTCCTGCTTTTCCACTCGTAGGCAAGTTTGGCCCCGGCATCGCCTTCCCATTCGTAAATTTTCCTGTCCACTGCCACATAGAGTTTGCCTGTAGCCGGGTCCGCCCATATTGCGGTGATATTCTGGTTGACCTTGATAAAGGATGCGCTCTCGGCCTTGTCGATCACAAACATAAGGGAGCTATCGTTAGCGGTATAACCCGCGTAGTAGCGGTTATCGGCAGAGGCGCCGATGAATGTGGCAGGGTTCAGCTCTGCCCATTCTCTTTGCGTGAACAGGTTTTTGGTAACGATGTCACTATTCGTTCCAATAATTACCATGCCTTGCGGTGCGGGATAGCCTATGCCGAATGCAAAGCTCGCCACGCCGCGCTTCGCCATACAGGGCCACGCAACGCCCAACTTTTCCATGCCGCCGCCCATGGTTACCGGGTCAACCCCGGTAATGGTAAATGGGTTGCCTTCGGTCATTCCGACCAACGTGGTGCCGGTAACAGCAATCGCGACGATATCCTGATCGTAGGTTTGGCGATAAGAAGTCGGCCAGGCATAGGGCTTGAATGGCTCCGAGAACAGGACTTCGTTGCCGGCGAAACCAGCGGCAACCCCATTTGCAAGGATCGTAATACCCTTCATGTTCGCAGGCGGCATATTCCAGGTAGTGGAAGGCAGCATTTCACCCAGGGCAACTTCCTCATCGCGGGTTGAATCATCGTACGTGGTGGTAATTGCAGACACCGTGACGACATAGTGATACTCCGCGCCGCCCGAAGTGGTGAGTGTGCGATAAATACGCTTGGCCATGCCGCTCGTGTTGTGCCGCGCCACCCGTACCCATGCCCCGCCGGCGGTGTAAACCTGAGTTGTCGACAGCGACACCACGACCTTATTTGTGGCTGCATCAACACCCACCAGCGCAAACTCGCCATTGAGATCCACCATACCCTCCACGGATGCAAACCTGATTTTCTCGTGCGCCCGAAGCCCATACACCGTATCCAGCGTGATCTCTACCTGTCCCCCAAACGGTATATCCTTCACTGCGCCGGTTATTGACCCGGTATTGGGCGGTGCGGTATCCATGCCTGATAGCGCCCAGGTATCGTCATCCTTGCCGGTTGTTACCGAAGATGCCGGCGACGGCGCGGATTCTTCGCCCCATTGTGTGACAAAGGTATAAACGTAGGAACGGGTGACCGTCGATCCGGCGCCGCCGGCGGGCATGACAGCAGGCGGGTTAAGCGGTTGCGCCACGCCCAGCACATAGCAGCCCGATGGATAAGGCCCAGCGCCCGCAGTCGCCATGTCATATTCCGATGCGCGCGGTTCGCCATCGCCGGTATAGTAAAAGCGTCGCGATGTATTCCCGGCAACAGGAGAACGGGCAACATCCACATCCTTGTCCCACGCCAGCCATTTTTCATTCCCATCCTTCTCCATGCGAAACATGGAAACGATGTCGTTGGCGATGACCGGTGCAAATACCAGAAGCGGGCCGTTCCTCGGGCGTAAATCGCCACTTGTCAAATTACAGTTGGTCGCAACCTGAGCCTGGCTGGCGCCAAGCAATTGCTTTGCCAGCCTTGGCACCAACCCGGAAAATCCGGTGATTCTGAAAGCGCTCACTCTGGCAAAACCTCAATTTTGGGATAATGTTGCGTTTTGCTGGCCTGATTTTTTTCCTTCGCATATCGCACGCTCTTCGGCCCGCCTCTTTACCAGGCCCGGCAATACTTTTCTGCCCGGTCCGTACTTGAATGCCTCTATACGTGCACATGCTTCCGCATATTTTTCCGCGTTGATCAAATCGATCAGGTTAGGCGATTTTCCTGGCGAAGCTTTCCGGCAGAAGGTCGGGATGCCAACGCTATAAGCCAGCCTGACGAACGCCTCGTACTCATACTGGTACAGCGGTACGGTCACGCAGCGTTTAACGCCAGCGGCATAGACGCCCTCGATCTCGTCAAGCAACCGCACCAGTGACCGCACCGGCGTGGTCCTGTCGCCCATCCTGACCCCGGCAGTCGTGCCGTACCCGATAGTCGGCACATCGCCGGGCACAGGAATATATGCCTCATCCTTGTAGCCTTCATGCACTGCGATCCCCACGAGCGTGGACGCCGTCAGCACCAGTACCGCCATTGCAGACCGGACTTGCGCGGTGGATGGTTTAATCATTTCTCGATCCTCTTCGTGATTCTTTCACTGCACTCTTGCCGATTGCGGCGGATGTCATCTGGCATTTTCCGTAATGCAGTCGAGCTTCGCCTTTATCGTCTCTTTCATGTCGCCCGCATCCAGGGTGGCGCAGGACGCGATTTCGGATGAGGGTGAGAGGTGAGGGTGAAGACGATATCCTGGGTTTCGGCTTGCGCGTCTCCGTCCAGTTTTCCAGCTCGGGATGAATGGCGGTGGCGGGCTTCTTCGATCATCTGCTGTTCCGCCGGCAGTGGCGCCAGCATGGTACATGACGCCAGAAACAGGGCTCCAAGCGGATATCTCATTGCTTCCTCCCGCGTGCCCACTGGTCAATGATCCGGTCGAGCTTCTCGTTAAATTCTTTCATCGTTTCCCGTTGCTCCACCCGTACCGATTTGAGCTCTTCGCCCAGGCGTTCATTGGTTCTTTCCTGATAAAGTTCTCCCCGCTTCAAGCTTGCGATATCGTTTTGCACCGAGTTATAGGTCGCGACGCCCGACGCGAGTAGACCCGCTACTGCAATAATCCCGCTAAAGGATAATGTATAGGTGGACGGCCCGCGCCGTCGCTCCATCTTGTGATCGCTGTCGTCGTCCGTCATGATCAGGACAGGATCCACAAGAACGCAATGACAAACAGGGCAGCGCCCAGCAGCAGCGCCGCCGTCCATTTGGATGCCTTCAATTTATCGAGCAACTTGTCGGCGCTTGCGTCGACCGCCGCATTTTGCTTTTCCATCTCTTCCTTGATGATTCTGATGCGCTTGCGCTGAAACATGGTCATGGTGAATTCTCCAAAAAATAAATCTGAACAAACAGGCAAAGTGGTCCCAGTGATCCCGAAGTGGTCCAAGTGGTTCTATGCTGGTGAGGAGCAAAAAAAACGCGGCAAAGCCGCGTCATATCCGACGAATCTGATCAACTGAATCTGATCAGTTGTGTTACAGGTGGGTTAAGCGTTTTATATGTGCCTGCGTGCTTACCATTGCATTGCATCCAGCCGTTCTTGGGTCGCATGGTCGCCTGGTGCGGCAGGAGCAGGTGGCATAAATAATTGCGACGTAGCGGCAGTCCATCGCTCTATAAATGGCTTGAAGTCCGTTATGCTGTCCAGAGTCGTGTTGCAGCGCCGTCATACTCCATGTGCCCGCTTATGTTATTCACTGTACGGCCACGTATGCCTGCGGGTAACGCCGACAAGTTAACCAGCCTGAATATTCCGGCAACTCCGACGACGCCGTCGTCTCGAATAATTGTTATTCGCATACGTCTGCTTGCTCCAATGGTTTGATGTCCGGTTTCCTGTTCGCCGATTGCGCTGCTACCAGCAGCACCTGCTGCGTCTGCGCTCCCTGCTTCACCATTTCGTTGCGGAACGATTCGGTGGCCGCCACGCCTTTGCGCGATTCATTGGCCGTGTTGATCATCAGGGTGGGAAGCCATGCAATGGCGCAGCCCCAGGCGCCGCTTTCCTGTCCGGTATTCGTGTCGACGCCGCGAATCTGCACATACCAGGGGCAGCGGTACAGGATAGGCTTCCTGTCTTCGATTTTGACCTCCTCGCACTTCGCCCCGAGCGGGCAATCGGCAACCCTGGTTTCCATCAGTCTCTACTCGCTATGATCATGTCGATATATTGCACGGCCAGGTTGATGGCTGTGCCAGTAAAAGTGTGGTTATGGGAGCCGCCGCCACCAGTACCACTATCTGTGATCTGGCGTTCCCGTTATTACCCCCCTGCCGACCGCCGCCAGGGTTCGGTCCCGCGCCCGATGTGCCATACACACTGAAACTATGGGTATGAGACGGTATTTGGGCCGAGGTAAGGGTAGTGGCACTGTTCGATCCATTAACTGCTTGCGGCGCGAAGGCGCTCGTAAATGTGACTGAACCGCCCGAGTTCCCGCCGAGGCCGCTGACTATCCGTATGGCCTTATTGTCATGTGTGGTTATTTGCGTCCAGCCAACGGGGGCGACGGGCTGAAAAAATGACATGACCGTGCCGGATGGAATAAGCGCGTCAATCGCGGCAGGAATACCCAATGTTGCCCGTGCCATCGCCGCCTCTGCATCATCCAGCAATGTTCGGGCAAACGGGCTCAGGTCAGCCAATGCGGTCGTACCCGGCCCCGTAAAATACGGCAACTTGTCGGCGGATGCGGCCAACCTGCCCAGGGCGATGAGATTTGGGTTTGCAAGTGACTCCTGCAGGGCAACGTTGGTCACGCCAGCCAGAAAATAATCGCCGGCCGCCCAGGTTCTTGCGGCGGTGCCGTCCAGCCCACGTCCGCCCACGGAGATCGTAAGACTATCTGTGCTGCGCGCCTCGACCTTCACGATTTCCCGATTGCCCGAGGCGTCCTTGAAAATACCATAAAAATAATCGCCGGCGCCAAGCACCGGGAAGAGAATCCCTTTCCCGGCCTCAACCGTGAAGCTCAACCCCGCTGTTCCGCTTGGGGCGGAACTGACGATAGCCTTGCCGAAATTCGAGAACTTGAGTCCCATGCTTTACCCTTATTATTTGAGCCAGCAGCCAATAGCGGCCTGACATCTCTCCTTCAAAGCCGGAAATCTGGACGTCTTCCTGTCCTCTGCATAACCGAAAATCAGAATGCTTTGGCGTCCTCATTCCCCAAAAACGAGTCCGACCGTTTCCCTTATTACTTGATGGTTGGCTCTATACCCCTGGCCATGATTCTGGTTTGCAACCGCGCACGCGTATAACCTCTCGCCACCCGCTGGCCTGCCGCCGCTGTCTTTACCGCGAATTGCTGCTGATGGTATTGAGCGAGTTGGGTGCTTGAGTATGGCTTCTTGGGCGACAGCATCAACCGCACCAGTGCGCCGTGGACAATCGCTTCGCGGTATTCGTTGAATTGCCCATCAACTATCCCCATGCTGACCGGTGAAGGTTTGAAAGCAACGGTCATCGACAGCGTACCGGGCGCGGCCGGGTGCCGGCACAAGCGTCAAGGAAGCGGCCCCGGCAAGAATGTATGCCGGAATACCCTTCCGCCCGTGCCGGTTTATGCTGCCCATACCCATGCTGCCCATGCCCGGTTCACCTGGATACAATGCGATTTCTTCTCCATCCAGTGCCGCATGGATAATTGCATGTACAACCGCATCCGCCGGTGGGGTAAAAGCATATTCCGCCGCGCCCGCCGCTACTGGAACATCCGGATGCGTTCCTTGCCAGGCAAGAGATTGCTCGCAAAACGCAATGGCGGATTGGCGCAACGCGCTATCGGCAGCAGCGGATGGGCAACCGGGCAGCGTCCGGCATCATCAGATCGTAGAAATCACGCCACAGTTTCATGATTGCGCCTCGGCGCTGAATAGTTGGGCGAACACCGCAGCCCGACCGGAACTGGCGTGCTCGTCATCAGTCATTTCCGTTCTGGCCGTGACGTAATCCGCAACGGTTTGTACGTACGCGGCAGATACTGGAAAGACATCGCTCAACATCCTCTCTCCATCCGGCAGGCTGGCGAACTGCCCCACGAACAAGTCAGGCCGGCGCTTGAGGATTTGTAGCACTGCCTGGTTGGCTAATGACAGCAACGTAGCGTCTGAATACCTGGCTTTATCTTCATCATTGAGCGGTATGCGCGCCAGATCGATAACCGATTGGTAGGTGAAAGCCATCCGTTATCCTCAGTCGGCCATTTCATGTCTGGAGAATAAGGCGATGACCTTGTGTCGCACCGTTTCTTCACTCTGGCGCTTGCCCAGCCGTTCGTTATAGTGACGTTCGGCATACTCGATCAGCGCATTTTTATCCATGGCATGGAAGTCGATGACGGGCAGCGGCTCTTCCACTGCTTGTGGTTGCTCAGCGAGCCCGATGCGTTCATTGCTTCCGTTCGCTTCATCGGCAATCTGCCAGGTATCGGTAAAGACAAGCAGGCGTTCGGCCACCTCAGCGGTTACATTACGAACCTGCCCCGGCCGCCAGTTCAATCCGACACCGTTGAATGCTGTCTGTTTTAACTGTAGCGGCAATGTATTTCAGATGCGGCATGTAATGCTCCATAAAAAAGGCGGCCACCTCGCGGTAGCCGCCCGAAATCACGCCCTTACTCGCTTACTGCTGCTTGATGTCTACTTCACTCCCACTGCATCGCCCTTGACGATTGCCGTTACCTTGCCTGGCGCAAAAGACGCCGCCGACGTGGTAAGCGTGATAGTCAGATATACCGGCTTCTCGAATTTGACCGGCTGAAACGCCAGCGAAGCGCGGCCGGCATTACGAAGCACGGTATTGCCGGCGGCTGTGAAGTACGCATCGCTCGCAACGGGGCCGTCATCCGGGTAGACCGGCGCATAACCTGCCTTGAAGGCTATTGCAGGGGTGGCGTTGCTGTCCAGTTTGTCGTTCACGATGTCCACATCGGTTACCTCTATGCCTGCCGGAATAATCATCGGGCGGTAGATGTCGCCGGCGACCCCTGCTGCAGGCGCCACTGAACCCCAGGCAACAGCGGTGTTGCCATAACCGCCCATATGCCGGGCTTTGCTGCTCAAATCTGCTGCACTAAAAGTAGCCATTCGTAACCCCTTTGTAATAATGATGAAGCGGTGCCTTTATAAGGCTGGTATCGCATGGAGAGATCATCGTTCCTGCGGAAACGGGAATCCGGTTCTTCTCCAATTATTGGATACAGATCTATGGCACCGCTTGCGCTTAGTCGTGAGCCTGAGTTAGAGAGGTATCGCGGAATCGACCGCGATGACGCCGAAGTCTGTCGGCACTTTGGTACCGGTGCCATCATCGACCGAAAAGCGCACCTTGCTCTTTCCGCATACTTTCTCGCCCATGACTTCCAGGTTGCTTTCGAAGTTGTACCAGTGCTCTTTCCAGCCGAACTGCATGCCGCTGACCTTGGTCTTGCCATAAGCGACGCCCAGTGCCTGAGCACCGAGCAACAACCCGCGCTCCACGGCGTAACCAGCGGTGAGGCTACCGTTGACGGCCTGGCTGGTTTCGGTAGCGGTCGGCGCATTGCCGGCAGTAACGATACTGGTGTTCTCGCCGGGCATGAAACGAATTGCCCGTTCATTCTTGATCACCAGTATGCCGTTCCACATGCCGACTTCACCGGCAAAAAGCGGATGGCGGGTGTCCAGATAGGCCGAGCGATTCATTGCATTCTGTTGAAATGCGCGTAGCGAACCTTCGGTCAGCAGTACCGAGTACTGGTTCGGTGTGGCAAGGAATATCCACATTTTCGAGGTCTGTGCGGCGCGGTCACCCGGCAGCTTCACCGATTGCAAGGGCTGATCCATGTCGTCCAGGCGCTTGCGCAATACATCCAGATGCGAGAGTTTCAGCATATCGGTGGAGACGATCGAGCCAAGCTGTTGACCGCCCGCTGTCAAATTTGCCCCGTTAACCACGAAATGCCGGTTGTAGGTGGGCGCTTTCACGGGGTTAACCATAATGTCGGCAAATTTGTTGCTGGTCTGCAGCGGTATCGTCCAGTCTGTTCCGGTTTGCGAGCCACGCGCGCCTGCCAGATGAACCAGCGACTCCTGGGTATCCAGCCGCGGAAAATAGCCGGACAATTGCGCCAGGGCAATTTCACGCAACTGGTGCTTGGTGCGTTGCTGCGACATGCTGCCACCGGCATCGATCACCTTGCTGGAAAGATTGATCTTGATTTCCATCGAAGAGAACGAGAGCGGATCGCCCTTGCCCTCGCGGTTAACGTCGCCCATCAACGGTTCGCCGCTTACGGTATCGACCAGATCCAGCGAGACAATGTCGCCTGCGCTTTTCATCAGATTGTCGATACGAACAATGGGCATTCCGGGCTCGGTTTGACCTGCAATCTTTTCCATCGCAGCGGATGGCTCCACGGGTCCGGATAGATTTTCGATCGATGATGCCCCTTTCAGGGTGTTGGCAAAGAGTGCGGCGCTATAATGTTTTACAGCAACCGAGCTTCCGCTTGCTACGTTTGTTTCAGCCATTTCATTATTCCTTAATCAAGTTCGGCTCTCAGGGCGGCGGCTTTTTGCGATGGCATTTGCATCAACTTTCGAGCCAGTTCATGCGGGCTTAGGTTGTCGATCTGCTCTCGCTCGGACGCCGGATTTGCACCGCCCTGAATATCCGACAGGGTTGTGGGTTTTCGTACTGGAGCGCTCTCAAGCTTTGCTTTCGCATCGGCTTTCGTTTGCTCGTGGCTGGCATGCTTCGTTGGTAAGGAGGCTTCCGGCATGATTGCCCTGACGCGGCGGACGACTTCCTCGAACCGTTCGGAATAAGGTCTTCCCGACCATCGGGTACTGGTTCTCAGAATCTCATCCTGCTTCAGGGCTTCATCCCAGGCTTGCGGATCGTTGCTTTCCCAATGGACGAGGTCAGGCGTATTTTCCTTGGCTTCGGCGACCTGCTCCTGGATGCTCAACTGGGCTGCACGATCGGACTCTTCCTTTTCGCGCTTCAGTTCTTCGAGCGTTTTTTCCAGTTTCTCGCCTTGCTTCCGGCTTCCCTCAAGAACCGCGCTGATTACCTTGTGCAGCTCGGGCATATCGCTTCTGATAAGCTCCAGGTGTTTTTCCATGGCATCGTCAGCCACGGCAGAATTTGTACCTGTCGCGTTATCTTTTTTCTTCAAAAGCGCCCCAAGCTTTTCGGCGACCTTGGTGTTTTCCATCTGTGCGGATTTTAGTTGCTCGCGCAGCGCCGAGTTTTCCACGCGCAATTCCTTGTGCTTCTCGTAAGGAATGATTCCCTTGCCGCTCTTGTTCAGAACGACGGGTTCATCTTCACCCATAACGCTGCTTTTGCTACCGGGCGCACCTGTTCCCTCTTCCTGCGCCGGCTCATCTGCTCCCGCTTGTTCGCCCAGAATTTCGGCAAGACGGCCGGGTTCCTTCTCCAGCATCTCTATCTGTTCGGGCGTAAGGTTTGCAATTTGCTCATCCGTAAGCTGATCCATTACCGTTTCCTCCAACTGCTTAACCCAGTGAGCGGGCTGCCCGTGTGACCTGGGCAGGATTGATAAAAACTGCGGTATCGCCGTTAGCGCGTGTTCCGGTTGGCCGGAACTTTCGGATAGCTGAATATGAAACTCCGAAAATAAAAAAAGCCGCTTGAAAGCGGCCTGTCATTCAGGTGAGAAATTACGGGTTCGTCACCAGGTAGCGCGGCGTTGCCGTTACATCATCCACCGCACCGATATTGGGCGGGTTATAGAAACGCTTGCCATTGAAATCCATCCCTCCCAGGTATGTCCCTTTACGCACGAGCGCAGTCGACCGGGGCCGGTGGTTTCCGTCCAGTTGAGGATCGACAGTGTTACTTGTGGAGTGCAGCTTGTGTTTTGAAGCCTCACCAAAGCCATGGAAACAGTTGTTAGCCTCCCCGGTCCAGGTACCCGCGCTGTTCTTCACTGCGGGTATTGTGTTTCGTGAGGCCGTGAAGATGTTATTGCGTACCAAATTATTTGTTAGGTCAGCGGCTCCAACATAAGCGCCTGATTGGGAGCAGTTGCGGAAAGTATTGTTAAAGATATTTGAAGACTGACCAGGACCCTTGCTGCCGAATGCGACTCCGGTAACGCACCCATCTATCACGTTGCCGTAGGCTTTGCAATTCGTGGCGTCAAGCACCAGGATGCCAAACCCGCCTTCGTAGTAGCCATCCACACGTGTACCGCGAATATTGCGAAATTCGTTACCAAACGCCTCGCAACCATCGCAACCGTGGTCGAATAGAACACCGTTACCGTCGATAGTAGGTGTATCGATGCCGTCAGCGTAATTGTCGAACACTTTGTATGTTCCATAAAACAGGTTCACAAATCCGCTCATTCCGTTCAGTTCATATGCCTCGTTGTCGCGAACAACGTTTTCCCCAAAATTAGCCGTAAGTGATTGGGCGAAACCGCCAAGAACGATTCCGCCGCCGACGATTCCCACCAGCGTCTGATTACGGATAATGTTGTTGCAAACCTTGATTCCGGTATTCCTGCCATATACATCCGGCCCGTAAATCATCATCATTATTGCACCACAGGCGATAAACGTATTGCCGGATACGACGATGTCAGCCATCTTTGTGGCAGCCGCGACAGTGTTCAGTGCTTCGAGCAGGATAATTGCCGAGCGGCTGAGCAACCAACAAACGTATTATTGCTGATTTGCAGGTTGGACAGGCTTGTCACTGATCCTGCCGCGGTTGCATACCACTGGATTGCAGCACCGCCCACCGCACCAGAACCGCCCAGAAACACATTTCCGTCGATGATGCAGTCGATATAAGACCATCCGTTGAATGCAAGGAACAGCACCATCGAATTTCCACCGCCTTTCAACTTACAGCCTCTGACATGGACACCTGTAAGCGGCGCCCCACCAAGTCCAATACATGAATAATTGGCTGCGATAATCGTTAAATTCTTGACAGTCGTATACGAACGGCTGACGTTAAGGTAGAAGTTGCCAGCTGTAAACGTAACGGAACCGGAATCGCCCTCGTAATCACCACGAATAATGACACGGCTGCTAACGGTTGCGCCGTGCGGCCCAACACTTAGTTGAGCAGATGCACTATGCGCCCCGCAGACGTATAGCGTATCCCCGGCAACGACACCAGCACCGCCCCAAACAATGACAGACCAACCGCCCCAGGCGGTTGCATAGGATGTGCCATCGCGTGTGGCTGAGTGGCTTGTGTCTGGCCTTACATACCAGGTGGTCATGTCTAATCTCCAATAAAATGCAGTATGCGGTAGTACTCGAGCGTCAAGCTATCGCTGCTATTTGGCCGTTGACCGGTAATCTCAACGGTTTGCGTGTTTGCGAAATTGATTGCCGAGGTAGCCGGCACACTTGACCCCGCCGTGACGTAGTTGTTGTCATAGGGGTGTATCTGCGAGGCAAGAGAATTCCGGTTCGCGAGCACGAACAACGGTGCCTCTTTAACCGACGTAGTGCGCGTGGCACTGTAAACCGTCGTTCCCCCGATCTTTATCTTGAGGACCTTGTTGTTCGCACTACTGGCAAATGTCCATAGCGGCTCTATTTGCAACACGCTGTTGACCCCAAGTATTCCGGCAGCAATGGTGAAAGAGGCCAGCACTTCGTCGATGGTGATCGTTGTGCAGGATGTCGCGACAGCCGATCCGGAGAGTATTTCAATTGGCCGCGAAATCAGTGGATAATTTTCCGCGTCCGCCACGGCAATAAGCTGCGCCTCCGTTGCTGAGTCGAACCGCGCTATCGCGCCTTTCCCGAACCTGTGCCCTGCAACGGTTTCATCATTTAAAAACCTGATCATATTTTCTCCTTCACTAAAATGCGGTATCGATGTGCTTTAACTGTAACTCTTCGATCTTCAGCCTGGTATCCACCTCAAACTTCTCTTCTTCAATATCCAGGTTGCGCTCTTTAAGGTCCAATTCACGCGACTTGTCAGTCAGTGCCTGTTGCGCCTTTACCAATTGCTCCCGCAATCCGGCCATAGCCAGTTGCTGTTGCTGCATTGCGGCCTGAAACTGCTCCCGCATGAGCTGGGCCCGCTGGTCCGCTACGTCCACGCCACCGACCTTTCGCAGCTGATCCGCCAGTTCATGCCGGTTCGGTACATCGGATAGTTCCAGCATGGCCGGATATAGCACCGCCTGATAAGCTGGTGGAGCCGCCTGTACGATCTGGCTGAATGATCGCAACTGCTGCGCCCGAAAACTGGGCGTGGCAGGTATATCTTCCAGCACGACCTTGACCTGGGCGGTTGCGATATCGTTCTCCATTACCGGGCCGGCATCCGTCATTATCTGGCGGTTGAAGTACACCGTCTTCTGGCTGGCTGCCATGCTTGACGGCCACGGCGGTTGCGCTTGCCCAGCATGTCGTGCTTGATGAATGCCAGAAGCTGCTGCCCGACCAGCCGCCGCGCATAACGAAAATTATCGTTGGGCTCCGCCAGCACGGTGGAGCCCTGCTCCACCAGGCTGTTGATGGCGACGCCACTGGTGGCCTGCGTCGATGCGCCGAGCATTGCCCGGTATACGCCGCTCACTGCCTCGATCCTGCGCTTGCGCTCTTCCACCAGTTGAAACACTTGCGCAGCCAGCGCATGCTCGCGTGTCACCCTGAATCCGCTCGCATTTCTGCGCTGGGCATTCAGCACGGTCATCGACCGCAAGCTGCTGATATTGTGTGCAACCTCCTGGTAGGTGTTCTGGCTGAGATCGAGCGCATCGTTGTCCACCTCGACTTTTACCGAGTTCAGGACTTCATACAGCAGAATATCCAGGTCAAGAATCTGATCCTGCGGCCCGCGCATATCGCGTATCAATCCATACGGGGCTCCGGCTGCGATCCTTGCGAAAACACCAGAACGGAACATAAGGAAAATCCGTATGCGGCAACGGGCTTGGCACATCCATCAATTTATGCGGCCCCAGCCAGATCGCCACGCGCATTCTGGGAAGCAGGGCTTTCTGAACCTGTACCAGCCCTTGTTTACCGCAGTCTGGTGATACGGATTCTCTTCACGGTATTCGATGGATTTACCGTCCGGCAATGCGAGCACATAGGCATCCTCAAAATGCCGGTACCACAACTCGGAAAACCGCACCATTCCCGAGCTTCCGGTTAAGGTAATCTTCCTGGCCATGGCCCCATGCCTGCTCGATTTCGTAAGCGCGGGCCATGCGGTATCGGTTGCCTTCATACACATCCAGATTGTTCCATCCGCTCCAGCTGTTCCCGATAAGCTCTGCCTGGTCCGGGAACATTATTGCCGCCTGCAGCACGGTCAACCCATTTATCGCGCCGCAGATAGCGCGCGTCGGACAAATCCGGCTCCTTCGATGTCCAGTCCCAGTAGATCTCGTTGCGGTGCACTTCCCGCACGCGATACGGATATTTGAGCGGATCGAATTCGCGCGAGACACTTCAACCCATCCAATCCCAGCACGAATCATGCTGGAATAGGCGTCGGACATGGCGCGGTCCGCCCGTGACTCGGTTTCCGCCTCTTTGATCCGTGCGGAAAGCCCTTCGGCGATCTCGGCCTGGCTCTCGTCGTCCGAGGTCATTTTGTAATCGGTGCGACTGCGCGCTTCCATGCCCAGCACGGCATTGATTGTCGGCTTGATCAGATTCGAGTCCTGGGGGGAATGCCCGCCTCCTTCAGTCGCTGGATCACCTCCGCGCTGGTCTGGGCGCCGTCGTAATAATCGCAATCCGTATCCGAGTCAAGCCGCCACTTCGGCTGTTGCGCAATATCCCGGCAGATCCTGTCGTATGCCTCGACCGATATATCCGCGGTGATTTTCGTCTCGATCATGCGCGCCACCCTTTCATGCTGACACCGCGCGCACTGGCAGCCGGTTTCTCATCCTCGATCGATACAGCAAAATATCTGAACGCATCGGCGGCATGGCTATGGTAATCATGCAGTGGCCTGCCGCTGAATTGCTTTGTGCCGGGATCGACGTCGAATCGGTAATGCCTCAAGCTTTGCAATCCTTCGGCACATTTCTGCTTCGTCGAAATAGCAACGGTTGAATATCGTTCTCGCCGGCGTTTATCCCGTCGGAAACTGGACAGATTCGGCACTATCCTCACCTTTCGCCCGGCCGCAAGCATGATTTCTTCGACGCTTCGGCCCGTCGCCAGCGTTTTGGCTTTTGCATCATGGGGCAACCAATCAGTACCATATAGATATCCCTTGTTTTGCAGCACGCTGATGTAATGTTGTATCGGCATCTGGTTGTTGCTGTAATAATCGATCAATCTGAGTTCGTTCCCGACCGCCTGGGCAAACCATATACTGGTGTTATCCGCCCATCCCAGGTCAAAGAAGGTATGCACCGGCTTTGCGGCATCGTAGGGCACGCTCCGGATGCGCCCTTCTTCCTGGGCAAGCCTGAGTTCTTTCGCATAGATCGCGCCGTCCAGCGTCACCCTGCAATTTCCTTCCCAGACGTTCTGGTAAGCATCGGGATCACGGGCTTTCAACTCGTCTTTTTCCCGAAGCAATGTTTCGGGAAACCATGGGTTGTCATTCCAGTTGATCTTCACCACGACGGCGCCAGGCGGGGGAATGACGACAAACCGCTGATGCGTCTCGTCCGTTTCCAGTTCCGGGTTGTAAGTAACCCATATTTCCGATCTGTCTTTACGAATAGTCGGAATAAGCGTATCCCAGCTCGATTTGCTGACCGTCTGCGCCTCTTCAACCCAGACCCGATCAACGCCTTCAAACGATTTGATCTTGGTCACATTATTGCGCAGCCCGGCAAATATGAATTCGGAACCATTGGCTCCCCGAATCAGGCTGTTTTGCACCTCATAAAAACAGTCCCAGTCCCGTTGCCTCGATCTGCGCCTGCAACAGGTGATGCACAGATTCAACGATAGAGTTCTGGAACTCTCTCGCGCACAGGATGCGCAATGGGGTAGCAGCCGCCTGTATCAGTAATGCCCTCGCTACACCCCAGCTTTTTGCGCCGCCGCGGCCACCGTACAGAACCTTGTATCGAGCCGGCTCGAACAGGAACCGGAGCTTTGCCGGAAACTCCGCCCTATGCGCGGCCATAGCATGAGGTCCTTGATGCCCTGTATCTCGGTCCCATATGTTTTTATATGACCTGTTTGCCGGCATCGGTTGTAGAGACAAAAGCCACCTCGACGCTTTGCATCGCCTGTCTTTTTGTATCCCCCGCCTCGTGCGTTACTGGAAGTTTGTCGCCGTATTTTCTTGGCGCCAGCCTCGCGGCATACCATTTGCGCGCATCGATGCGCAATTGGGCGCGTGCGATAACCTCTCGATCTATCACTTGCTTGCCCTTTTCATCGATATAAGTATCTTTTGATCCGTCGTCGGAAATTTCGATGATTTCTTCAGCATAAGCATCCACGCAAAGTTCTTTTGCGCGCAGATATTGCCGCATGAGATCTTCATCGCACGCCAACCAGTTCCATAAGACGCTTTGGCTGATGCCGACTTCCACGCACATTGCCCGGGCCGATTTGCCAAGTGAAATACCGGCAAAAATCGCGTCCAGCAGTTCAGGTGTTTTAATTGTCGATGCGCCCTTTTTTCTTCCAGATACTGTCGCGCCTGCTTGATTCTTTGCCGCTTTTATTGAAAGCACTTCACGTTCAAATTCACTCATGATCCGGCTTTTTCAGCGCTCATCGCACCCTCTTTTTTTGTCTCTTTGTTACAGCCTTTCATGGCTGCGAGTAATTTAACCTCACATGCCCATCTCTCCTCGATTTCAGCACGCAGCGCCCTGTTGATGGTGACTGCATCATCTTTTGCCGAAGTACGATCAACCGCATAGGCTGATTTACATTCAGATGGAGTCTCAACCAGACACGGCACAGCAATTTGTTTTTCGATTACCTGCGTCTGAATTACCGGTTTGCCAGCGCAACCGGCCAGCAGCGTTACAAATACCGACACCAGCGCGAGGCGGGCGTAGCGCGTCATCAATTGCATATAGACATACCTGAATGAATAAGGATTAAAAATCACTTGATGTCGAACGCAGCAACACGGCACTCGACGGCCTCCGCCAGCACCTCGGCAGCATGCAAAAAGACGTGGGTTACCGCTAAATCAACGGGCGAAGCGTCCTTGATTAGCGCCAGGCAATGCGCGAGAAAGCGCATAGCTATTCCTATGTAACGGAGAGCAACGAGCATGACGCGGACCGATAGGCATCAGGCAGGGCGTGAGGAGCTCATAGTTACGCTATGCAACGATGGGGAACGCAGCATGACGCCAATCTCGACTGATATCAGGCAAAGCGCAGAAGGCGCATAGTTGCTCTATGCAACAACGGGTACGCCGCATGAGCGCCAATTCGATTGGCATCAGGCAAGGCGCGAGAAGGCGCATAGTTAATCTATGCAACGCCGAGCAACACAGCCTGATGCCAATCTAGTTATTTTGGCGGCGGCTTTTTACGTACTCTATCTGCTCGTGGGCCAATACCTCACATTGATATTCCAATGCTACTGGCGGAAGAGAGATTATTTTTTTTGCGTGGTTTGTGTGTTTCGCAGCAACCGACTCTGCGCGTCGCATCGCCACCGCCGCGTTTTTATCTCGCATGGCTGAGGCTGCCTCCAGCGCATCCATTGCGCTGCGCACGGATTGAATATCCGTCGCGCATTTGTCGTTCGCTGCCGATAGCACGGCGTTACTGGAGCTGAGCCGCTGTATCTCCGACGCGGACCGCCAATTGCTGACTGCAAAACCGCCACTAAAGGCAAGAGCGACAAAAATTGCGAGGACGATTGCTATAATCGCTGGACTGCTGATCATTTACGTTTGCCTATAAAGCTGTTGAGAGCGGGCAATAAAAAACCCGCATGAGGCGGGTTGGCTAGTAGTCAGGATACTGCGTAAACGCAGATCCTATTTCATAGGACGTAGGCGTTGATTAAGCAAAGCGCATTGCGCCGTATGGGCGTACAAGAATTTCTTCAAATATTATTGCTTCCTGGAGGGCAGGCAAAAAAAAGCCGCTAAAAAGCGGTCAATAAAAAACCCGCGAAAGGCGGGTGGATGTGAACCCCACTGTAGCGGGGTTTTTAGTTTTAGTGATCGTGCACGGAAATCCACAATATGGAAGCGAATTATACAGCGTTACCGGTCGTTGTCAAGAGGTTTCTACGTTAAGAGGTATAGAATGGAAAACCGCTATATTGCGGTATTCGGTTTGCCATAGAAGCGCTGGCGGAAATTGTTTTCAACCGGAGAAAAATTCGACTCAGCTACAATGAAAATTGATTTTTTGCCGCCGGCTGCTATAAATAAAAGCGGCCGGGGCGGTGCGGTATAATGATTCAGCGGACCCTTGCTTCGATACTCACACTTTCTTGAGATATCCGTGATCAAACCTTTCATAGTGCTCTTCATATTCGGTCTGGCATATTCGGGCCAGGCGCCAGCACAGGAATGGGGGGCTGCAAACCAGAACGCCGCAGCCAATCCCCCTGCGGAGATGGTGCAGGACAACCCGTTCATTTATCCCCCGGCGATGAGTAACCCGCTTGTGCCTTTGGGGGCGTCGCATAAACAGGCTCAGCGCCTTGATCGATCTTCACTTGGCGGGCCGGTCGTGGTATTGCCCATGCCCCCGATGGGCGGTGGTTCGGGCTATAACACCATGCAGGGGTTCCAGTATCCCGGCAGTTATATGCCGCGGGACACGCCTCTTCACAAAGTTAATGGTTATGTGGTTTGCGATCCGCCTGATCTGGCTGAGGAAGCGGCGGCGGCCGAAGCCACGACAACCGCACCAGCGCGGCGTTTGGTCAAAATCACGTCAACACGACCCTTGGCGGCGCCTGGCCATCAGCAGCCTTGTCCGGTCTATACGGTAAACGGCGAGATCGCAAAACAACAAAGCCACACCGCTACAACCAGGCCTCCGAGCCTGAACGCACCAAAAATTATGCGATAAGGAGAGCGGTAATGGGAACCGCAAGCATGAGAAAGCGCGGCACAGGTAAGGAATTTCGCTCCTGGTGTGTTGCTGCCTGCATGGGCCTTTTTTTCCTGTCCGGCTGCGCAAGTTTTCAGGTCAGTGTGCCGGATTCGGACCCTATAAAGTCTGAAGGTTATACTGAGGGTTACCAAAGCAGGACTATGCACGCGTATTTTTGGGGATTGCTGCTGGATCCCCAGGTTTTTGCAGCGGAATGCCATGGCCAGGGTATCAACGATGTCGTAATCTACCGTACGCTGGCGCATGATCTTGCCGGTGTTATCACCCTGGGTCTTTGGATGCCGACGGAGGTGCACTTCCGCTGCAAAGCGCCGCCGACAAGGCCGGGCACGCTCCCTGTACCGCGAAAAAGATCACGGAACGTTTCTTGATAAGTATCAGCCGGCAGCCTGTCGGACTTGAAGAATCGCAGCGAAAAAGTGACTCGGTGAGGACAAATATTGAGGATTTTGAAGGCCAATAGTTATTCTACTGGCCGAAAAAGCGGCGAGATATGAGCCAGCCGGGCGCTTTCGCAGCCGATTTCCTTTAAGTCCAACAGGCTGCCAGACCATAAGGAAGCAAGAATATGCCAAACGGACGACACGAAAACAGCTCGGATGAACGAATCTTTTTTCGCCCCACCATCCTCGAAACCGGACGGCACGACTCTTTCAGGCAGACGATCGAGGGAGAATACGTCTTTCGCATCGACCGGGGCGGCAAGCCGCCTTTCGACACTTACAATGAAGCGACAAAGGGATTGCAGGGCATCATTCAGGCTTGCGTTCGGGATGGCAAGTCTCTGCGCGCGCATGGCAGCCTGTGGTCGCTGAGTACCGTCGCCGTCACGAATGGCCGCCTGATAGACAACACAGCGTTGCGGCTGGCGTTCGAGGTCCCGCATGCGCTGACCGATTCGGGGTATGCAGGCGATGCCGCGAAACTGCGCTTCATCGAATGCGGCAACTCGGTTGCCGCGCTGAACGAATATCTCTTTGCCAGCGGCTTGTCGATCAAAGGTTGCGGCTCCAACAACGGCCAGACCGTCGCTGGCGCGGTCTCGACGGGAACCCATGGTGGCGCTTACAACTTTGGCGCGATGCAGGAGATGGTCGTCGGGTTGCACCTTATCACCGGACCGAACAAGCAAGTCTATCTGGAGCGGAAGTCATATCCCGTGATGCAACCCGCCTTTGCGGAGAGCATAGGCGCCGATTTCATACAGGACGATACCCTTTTCAACGCCGCGCTGGTGAGCCTGGGCTCCTTCGGCATTATTCACGGCATCATGATCGAGACGCGTGCGCTTTTCATTCTGAATGCGGTCCGATTCCGGCATCCGTATGACGCCACGCTCAAGGCCGCGATCGCCGCCTGCAACCCGACTCTGATTCCCCTGCCGGCGATAGCCAACGCCGTGCCCAAAGACAATCCCTACCATTTTGAAATATTCTTCAACCCCAACGAGGGCACACCCCCTGCCGAAGCCATCGTTCTCGTAATGTACGAATCAGCCTATGATCCGGATAATTACACACCGCCGGAATGGAATGCCGGAGAGCCCGGCCTGGGCGCCTCCGGCCTTGACATAATGGGCGCGCTGGTGGGGAAAATTCCCAGTCCGATAAACAAGCTGGCCCTGCCATTGCTCAACAGCCAGGTAGAGGCGGAGTTCTCGCCTTATTTCAAAAAGGCGATCATCCGCGATCTCTTCCGAGGCGAGAAAACTTTGGGCAAGACTCTCGGCTGCGGTGTCGGAATGCCCGTCTCCCGTGCGATCGAGGCAATGGAAATCGCTTTCAGGATATACAAAGACGCAAACGTCGTCCTGCCGCTGATACTCTCGCACCGTTTTGTCAAAGGCACACAGGCACTGCTCGGATTCACCCGCTTCGACATCACGGCAGTCCTGGAAATGGATGCGGTGAACACCCCGGAAACTCGCGCATTCTACAACAAGGTCTGGGAAGCCCTGGATGCGGCAGGTATTCCCTTCACCTTGCATTGGGGGAAATATAATGCATTCCTTACGCCTGATCGTGTACGTAATTGCTATGGGGACGTCTCCGTCGACCATTGGCTTGCCAGCCGCGAGACGTTGCTCGAAAGCGCAGCAGTGCGGAAGATATTCAACAACGACTTCACTGCTGGCGTAGGGCTGACGAACTGAAACCGGATGTCCCGCGGGGAACCGCAGCATCTTAAAAAATGCAGATTTTTACCATGCGCTATTGCACGGGGGTGACGCGTATCACTCTTGGATCGTCGGCAAACTCAAGCAGCAGCCGCCGCACGCGTTCCTGCCAGGCATTGGCGAAGGCGACCCGCTGCTCATCGTCCGCGTTGCCATACAGAATGGCGGCCATGCGCGCGCCTTGGGCAGGGTCGCCCGGAACAGGAGAAACGTCCAGGCTTACCGTAACGCCCGCCCCGGTGTCGAGCCGCTTGAAGCTGATGGCTTCGCCCTCTTTGCGTTCAGCAAAGCTGAGTAATCCCTTGCGTCTGAAGCGCCCCTGGATGCCGTGAAAGCCGTTGTCCGAGGCGGCCCCGGTAAGCAAAGTCAGCACTTGTGCCGTCACGCCGGTGGTGCCTTCGCTTTCTGGCGCCGGCATGTGTATGGCAATGGCGCCGCGTTCGGCAGGCTCATCCGGAAAGAGCGCAGCCAGCGCGGCTCGTCCCATCAGAAACGCGCCCGCGACGGTAGGGCAGGAATGTCCAGCCAAGCGCACGGCGTCGGCATAATGATATTCAAGCACGCCATCTCGCGCAGCGCCCAGCATCTCGGCGAATGGATCGCGGGTACGAACGACCGGAGCCTGTTCATAAAAATCAGGATAATTCATGCGAATCTCTTCCTTATGGGTTAGTTGAATAGACCGTGGCGAAACCTAAGCCGATCAGCATTGGCAACGCAAGGGTGCGACTGCAACCGGGGGAAAAACACGCGCTCCTCGAAACGCACGTGGGTTACGATAAGGTCGGCAAACCTGCGCAATCGCACGGCTGGCTCAAGTAAGCATGGCCCGCAGGCAAGCATCCTCAGTTCGACGTGCTCGGCGAGAATACGTGCAACCGCTTGCGCCTCAAGCGTATGCTCCGCAATCTCGAATCAATCGCTCCTCCTCATCAAAGTGCGCAGCCATCACGGCGTGCCAATGAGCTTCAATACCTGGAATCGCCCTGGACAATGCAGTCTGCGTCTTTCTCATTCGCTGCTCGCCGCGCATCACGCGCAACCACCAGCGATGTATGATGCTGGCGCGACAACAAGAGCAAAGCACCAGTTCGTGGCATTCAACTGGCGATAATGAAGTTGATCATGATAGCCTTCCTTCGAGGAAAAAGTTCATTTCCTCATCGTTTTCAACGCCTCCGCCCACCGGTGCAGTTCGTTCAGCAATGATATGCCTGACGTTTTATGAACATCACTCGGCAGAAAATTATCGTTGTCATCGAAATGCCCGGCAGCATTCTGAATAACGACAGCCTCCAGTATCGGCATCATTTTTAATGTGGTGAAGGTCAGCTTTTCCATCTGCGCCGCGCGCAAGCCACCCGAGATACCACCATAGCTGACAGGCGCGCAGGCTTGTAATTCCACTCCTTGTACACATAATCCAGCGCATTCAAAAGAGAGGGCGGCGGCCCATAATTGTATTCGGGGGTCACGAATACGTAAGCATCCGCGGCATTCACACTCGCAGCCCATTTTTTTGTATGTTCATGTTGGTAGTTCTGACGGATGGGATGCTCGGGCTCATCGTAAACCGGTAAATTGAATTCGGCGAGGTCGACCAGCACCGCTTCAAACTTCTCGTGTTGCACGGCGAGATCATGAAACCATTTGGCGATGGATGGACCGATACGACCGGGCCGTGTGCTGCAGATGATGGTATGAAGCTTGAGTTTCATTGGTATCCCCGAGAAATGTCTACATAAGCCCGCGTGAACATTTTTCTGCTTATTACTGATTTTATCAGCTCGGTTTGTATAATAAAAGCATAAACTTGAGCTGTCGCCGGCGAAGCGGGATATGCGCCGGCGTGCGATATCTTCAAATGTCCCCAGCACGCCCAAATTTTGCCGATTTACTCCAAAAAAAATTACCTAATGCACGGATTCAGCTATAGAATTCTAATTGCCAGCATCTTACCCTGCTGGCGAATTTTACGCCGCCCTTGCGACTGATACATAGCCAGTCAACTCAAGCATCAAGCAGGATCGTTTTATCTCGCAAACTCTGATGGTCAATAATACTAACCGGAGCGATATAGATGAAGAAACTTGTTCTTACAGCAGCGCTGCTGCTGAGCATGCCTGCTTATGCGGGATTAGATGGTACAGAGGTCAGTCTTCGAACGCTTGCGCAGGCCACGCCGTCAAGTACTCCCGTCGTTACGTCCTTCGAGCACGCCAGGGTGATCGGTTCAGGTATCGAATATCCTGATGTGGCCGATCTCTTCAACCCGGCTACGCAAGGCCCATCCGGGTTTGCGCATAGTCTCGTTGACGTGGCGATCGATGTCGCCAGCGATCACATCACGATCGATTTTCATAACTCGGCCCCTTTCACAAGATTTGCCTCGGCCTTTGAAAACACCTATGTTTTCCGCTTCGATAGCGCTGCTGCCAGCGACATCACCGGTGCACAGATCGATAACAGCGTGACGACTCTCGGTCTGCAACCATCGGATGTTCGGTTCGCTGGAAATGAGCTGTTTATCAATGTCGAGGGCCTTGCATTCAGCCCGTCCACCATCGCTCGAGTCAATCTTCTTGCGAGGGTGGACCGCTCCGGTTCCTGAGCCTGCCACTTACGCGATGATGCTTGCAGGGCTTATGCTGGTTGGATGGGCATCAGCAAGAAGCCGAAGAATTTGAGTTTGACGAGCGCCTAAACCCCAGTTGAATTGGGGTTTGGGCGGGAAGCTGAATGGCTGCTGCGGTTTCATTTTCACGGCCGCCGACCGTTGATCTCATATCAACATTGCCCGTTGACGCGGCAGTTCAGGATTCCAGGCGGATGATAGGTTTAATGGTGATGCCCTTCTCGCTGTCTTCGGCCGCCTGATTGATCTGGTCCAGCGTGTAGAATTTCACCAGTTTGTCGAAAGGGAAACGCCCCTGCATGTATAGCTCGACCAGCGCGGGAATAAAAAGATCGGGAATGCTGTCGCCTTCGATAATTCCGATGATGCGCTTGCCGGTCGTCATCACGCCATTCACATCGAAACTGGCTTCGGTGCCCAACGCTGGCGCTCCGACAATGCCACAGGTGCCGCGCGATCGCCAGCGCATCGATGGCCTGGCGCAGCACCGCCGGACGACCGCTCGACTCGAGCGTGAAATCGGCGCCCCCGCCGGTAATTTCACGCACGGCCTCGACAGGATCTGTTTCGCGGCTGTTTACGGCATGGGTCGCTCCAAGTTCCATGGCCAGCGCCAGGCGCGACGGCACCACGTCAGCGGCGATAATGGTCGTCGCTCCCGCCACGCGCGCCGCCATGACGGCGCTCAAGCCCACCGCGCCACCGCCGAATGCCGCGAAGCTGCTGCCGGGGTTCAACCTTCAGCGCAGTTCATCACCGCTCCCGCGCCGGTTTGAATGCCGCAGCCGAGTGGACCGAGCAATTCCAGCGGCGCATTACTCGGGCACCTTGATCACGTTGCGCTCATGCACAAGGGCAAAAGTGCCAAATGACGACTGCCCGAAGAAATGGTCGTGAACGGACGCGCCCGCTCTGCTTACCGTGAGCTGCGCTTCATAGGTGGAGGTGCTACCGTCCTCCCGCGCACCGCCAAAATTCAGCGGGTAAAAATTCTGCGCAATAGGTCAGGTCGCCGCGCAGGCAGGGCTTGCAGTGGCCGCACCACATGTAGGTCAGTACGACGTGATCGCCCGGCGCCACCTTTTTGACGCTGGTGCCGATTTTCTCCACTACGCCCGCGCCTTCATGCCCGAGCACAACCGGCATGGGTACGTCATAGAGCTGGTCGCGTGCCACCATATCGGTGTGGCACATCCCGGTTGCCACGATCCTGACAAGTACCTCGTCGGGACGAGGCTCATCCAGTATCAGGGTTTCCACCTTGAAGGGACCGCCCTTCCTGCGAATTGTCGCCGCCTTGATCTCTCTCATGGCCTGTAGCGTCTCCTTATCCCGTATTACATGACTGCCTGACAGTGTGAGGGGATGTGATCAGGTTCCGCGCCCGCAGTTAAATGGCAGCGAGCTGCCCCGATTCTTGAACGGCCCATGGCTACTCATGCATTTACCGGATGCCGGATTTCCCCGGCGCGAGGATGCCATTGGGATCCAGCGCTTTTTTGAGAATCTTGTTGACATTGCGCTGCACCGGACCGTAGGTATCAGCCACCTTGTCCATGAACGCGGTATTGACGCGATAATTCCATATCCCTGCGCGGAAAACGTCGTCACCAGTTCATCGAAGCACTGGTATGCCGCCTTCACCTGCTCCGGGTTTGTCCGGTCGTAGAGCACATCGACGATATGATGCATGTCTCGCATGCCGACGATGAATTCCCCGGAGTAGTCCAGTCCGTGCTTGCCGAGAATCTGCTTGGTCAAGGCCATCTGCTTGAGCGTCTCGCTTCCGCGAGCCTGGGAAACCGGCGCAAACCACATGGAGCCACCGCCCCCGCGCCAGTTGTACAAGGAAAATTCCTGAAGTGTCATGCCGCCGCGCATGAGCTCGGCCCGATACCCAAATGCAGGATCGTCCGCCGCCTCCTCCTCGGTCAGGATTTTCGCCTTGCCGGATTTGCCGAATGCCTGCGTCACGATCTTCCAGTTCACCTCGATCTGTTCCGGCGTGCCGTAGAGCGCGGCATAAACGTTCCATATCCCCAGATTGTGATCCTTGGTGATCCGGCGCACCGCCTCATCCGGAATCGAACCTGGTCCTGTTACATAGTCGCTTCGCCGGGCCTTCACCGGCGCTTCATACAATGCGTGGGCAATGACCACTGCGTTGGGTATCACACCATTGATGCGCAGCGGGCGGATCGTTTCGACGATCTCCACGATGTCTTCCTCATTCTGGTACTGAATGACGAACGGCTTGAAAGCCGGAGGCGCCGGCATCAGCCAGAAGCCGAACTTGGTGACAATGCCGTAATTGGACTGGGTAAAAATACCGTCCAGGTAAGGGCCGTAACCCCACTTGAATACCTGCCAGGTATTGGAATTCGGCATGGAGCCCATCCCCGTGCGCAACACCTCGCCATTGGCCAGAACCACCTCCATGCCGCAGGCATACATGAAATGCTCGCCATAGGGCGTATACCCGACTCCGCGGTCCAGCGTATTGCCGATCGGTCCTGCAATCGCGGAAGGAGCCGGAAAGGACAACCACAAACCCAGCTTGCGTTCGGCAATGTAGTCGTAGAGCTGCTTGTAAGTCACGCCTGGCTCGACCAGAGCATAAGCCAGATCCTTATCGACTTCGAGAATACGGTTCATGCCCTTGAGATCGAGCACGACCTGGCCACGCTCGGCCGGCGCCGCAGAGCCATAGCCCAGATTCTTTCCGGTCGAGATGGTCCATACGGGCACTTTATACTTGTTGCAGATGCCCACGATCTTCTGGATCTGTTCCACCGTCGTCGCCAGCAGCGCCGCCGAAGGCGCATGCTCCGCATCCGGCACCGGCATCATGGTCTTGATGTAGGGCGCGAGTTGCGCCGCGCTGGTGAGTACGGAAGCCTCGCCCAGAACAGCGCGAAACTCATTTATGGCGGCATCGAAAGTATTTTCGGATACACCGTTGGGCAGTGCAATATATTTGCTGGCCATAGCCTGTTCTCCTCGGCGCTACGCTAAATATCGATTACGAATGACGTAAACTCCGCCGCATCGATCCGCTCGCCCCGGTTTCCCGCAGCTGACCGATGCACGAACGCGCGACTGGAGCAAGATTCCTGAAGCGCACCCGTACCCAGCGCCGCAGCCATTACCGCATATCCTACCGATTCCACCCAGCCTGCGGATCGCGGCTGCCCGGTCCCCATGACGGTTCCATGCATGGAGGCCTGCTGCGAAACAGGCGCCCATCTTCCCGCGCTACTCCAGCCAAGCGATTCGCAACCATTCGAGAGCGAAAGGCCGGAGCAATGAAGATGAATCGCATCCGGTCCATCAAGCCGATAGCTCAGGAAACCGGGGACAAATCCGTCTGTCGTTGCGCTATCGGTCTGCGCCTGCGCGGCAGAATGCTCTGCGGAGAAAAAATTCTCTGTTATGGAAAAACTGCCCTGATTCCCAATGAGCTGGGAAGCAAGAATGCCTCCCGCGCTGTGCGCAGGCGAGGCCGCCGCCCATACATGGCGAAGCCTGGGAATATCAGGGAAAATGCCTTGCATGGAGGGGTCATAACCGGAGGAAACATGCGAGCCCAGCAAGAGCAACCTGGCACCGGCATTCCGCACCAGTTCCGTGAAGACCGCTGCGCTGCCATAATCCATCACGGCAACCCAACGTGTTCCGCGGGACTTTTCCAGCAACCGTGCCGCTATCTCATAATCGCTGAGTAGTCCGCCTTTTAGCTTTACCACTTGCGGTGAGCCGTTACCTTCTCCCGCACCTGCCGCCATCACTCCACCACCCTTGGCAGAGTATTGAGCGGCCGAGCGGAAACCAGCGGCAAACGCGGCGTCCACGGGTGTGTTTCCCAGCAGCAGTCCGAATCTTTCTGCCCTTCTCGGGGGGATTGCAAACGCGCCCGCAGGAATGCCCAACGCCAGCAGTGTCCCGCCCGTAAGCGCACCTTTCATAAGATTACGTCTGTTAACGTCCATTGTTCAGCCTCCCTGCGCTTATCGGTTACTGCCGGGTCGATTCAATTTTTCGAGATATATTCAGCCAATTTTGCCAGCGACTCGTCGTCAATCTCGGAAGCCCTAAAAGCAGGCATCGCTCGGAATCCGTTTCTCACCACCGTCCGGATATAAACTGCAGGAAGCTCACGACCGCGAATCTGTGGCCCCACAAGACCACCTTCATGACAATAAGCGCAAACCTTGGTATAGACTTCGGCGCCATCTTTCCACGCAAACCCTGACGCGGGAACTTTCTCGGGCGCTGCCCACGCAGCATTGGCGAAGAGTCCAGCAGTGACTATCATTGCGAGCATAAAACCGACAGCTGAGCCTTCTGGTCTTGTTTTCCTCATACCGCGCCTCCTCATAGATCATATTGCTTGTTGAGAACCGAATTCATGCGCTTCGCGCGATTCATTGGGGGATAGCGAGAGTCTTTTGCTATCTTATTATAGAAGAGAATTCTATAGGAGAAAGAAAAGTTGCGCCTAACTTGAAGACATACTATCGGGGCAACCGCAACATTGATCCTTCCGCTTCCACTCAGTCCACTCAGCACGAGCAGGGCCTAGCACAGCCTAACCCGGCAATACCCGCTCAGAATTTCCAGCTGAGATTCGCACGGACACCGTTATCCACGATATTGTGCAATACCTGACCGTTGTAATAAATGCCGAAGGTGGCTGCTTTGATAATATTTACATCCATGCCCGCGACCATGACGACGGCATTGCCCGCGATCGGTACGCCGGCGGTGGTAAAGGAAGATCCTCCGGGAAGGGCGAAGCTCGAGATAGGTGTCATCTCGCCAAAGGCATGGCGCCAGCCGAGCGAGCCGCGCAATGTGGTAGTCATCCTGTCAGAGCTTGAGAATATCTTCGCTGCGTTGAGACCAACAGTCGTATAAGCAGTGCCCTGGTTATCCTTCTTGCTGCGCAGGGCTGCGGGTCCGCCGCGTTCCTGAAAACTATTCGCATCAAGGTTGACATAAGCAATTCTGCCAAATGGCTCAAGCGATATTATGGTAAATGGCAGGCTGTAACCTACTTCGCCAAATACCTGGGCGGTATGGGCGGTGTAATTCGCCTTCGCATGGTCGGAGAAGCCGGCGAAGGCGATGTTCCGGTTGGTTTCAAGGTCATGCCATGCGTAAGCGGCGCCGACGCGTAGCCCAAGGGGGCCCCACCGTGTGCCGCCATAAACGGAGATATGATAATTATCGCTGGAGCTCGCCAATAGCTGGCTGACGTTATATGAAGCATTGCTGTAGCCGCCGGCAACACCGATGAGGAATTTATCCGCAATCAGCATATCCCCCCCAATGAAGATCCCGCCGATATTGCGGCCGATACGGCTGGCATTGCCGTCCCCATTGCGATGACCGAAAGAGCCGAAGGCACGGCTCCAAAAGGCACGTCCCGTGGTCGGATTTCGCTGTAGCGTCTGACCCGGCATTTCCTGGGCAAACGCGGCGTCCGTGCTGAAAGCCTGCCTCACCCGATCGGAAACGGCTTCACGCACGAAGCGGCTGTCCTCGATTATTGCAGCTTTTTCACTCGCGTGACCTTCGCCGGAGAGATTGTTGAATGCCCGTCGCACGCTCTCCTGATCGGGTAAGCCAACAATGGCGCTATAGATCGGATTGCCGGGTCCCAGACTCTCCGCACCGTTTCCGGCAGCACACTGATTGCGAGTGCCAGCCATAGCGCAAAACCGGAGCACATCAAGATAAACATGGGTTGGATCATAGACCAGGCCGAGATTAATGAGCGGTAAATTCTGAGCGAGCCTATCGAACTGGCCCGTCAAGCCACCGTCGGCTGTCAGAATAGTATAGCGGCTGCCAGGTGCGTAGTAGCCGGTCGCGTGGATAACGGAAACCGTGCCCCCTTTAATATCTGCCACCCCCTTGACGATAATTTGGTCGCTGCGGCCACCCGGCTCAACCTCCACCTCATAAGTGGAACCGGGAAGCTGGGTGTAGTCGCCGTTGACAGTTAGCGTGCCGATCGAGTTTCCTGGCGCGATTGTACCGGCTGTAATGGTTGTTCCAGTCGTGCCGGTGCTTTGCAGACGGCCACCCGCCAGCACATCCAGCGTTCCGCCCAGCGTCCCGCTTATCGCGAGTGTGCCGTCATTGACGTACATATGTCCGCCAAATCCGCTTGAGTCACCGGTCAGTGCCAGCACACCGGCTCCCTCTTTATTCAGCAAACCTGTACCGGAGATAATGCCGCCATAGCTGATGTTGTCGGAACGGTTGAAGGTCAACACCGCGTTATTCACCACATCGCCTGAGAAATTGCCCGTTGTGCCGCCGTTTCCCACCCGCAAGGTACCGTCGGTAATTGTCGTGCCCCCCGCATAGGTATTGGCACCGGTCAGAATGAGCGCGCCTGATCCGGTCTTGTTCAGGCTGCCGCTGCCGCTTATCACACCGTTGGCAACCAGATCCGCGTCGGTCTGGAAGGTATCATTGGTCGTGTTGAGCATCATGCTGCGTCCTGTCGAGAAAGCCGCTGTGTTTACCAGTGTGCCTCCATTGAAGGTAAACGTACCCGAAGCAGCGCCGAGGTTTTCGTCCGAGCTCACCAATAGCGTGCTGGAGGTCAAAACCGTGCCGCCCGTGTAGGTGTTGGCAGCTGTCAATTCCAATAAAGACGGGCCATTTCCGGCAACATTGAGCCCACCGGCTCCCGACAAGATACCATTGATCCGAGCATGGCCACTGCTGGTGCCACCCTCGACCTGAACCGTGCGGAGCGCGCCGCCAAGATCTATTCCATTCTGGAAATCGAGCATGGCATTGCCGGAAGTACCCAGGATGAGCCGGTTACCGGTAGGCACAAAACTGCCGCTTCCCCACGTCAGCGTGGCACCGGCGCCACCAATATTAACAGTCCGATTCGATCCGGAGGATTGAAAACCGCCATCTCCGACCCATCGTACCTGCCCGGCGTCCGTGCCAAGATTCCGCGTAAAATCGCCCGACGCACCGGTCAGTTCAATTGAGCCACCCGTGCCAATCGCGCCGTTGAATACCAGGTTGCTGCCGGACGAGAGCGCATTCGCACTACCCAGTTGCAGAATGCCCTGGGTTACCGTAGTCGCACCCGTATAAGTATTGTTCCCCGACAACGTCATGCGGCCCATGCCGTCCCTTGTCAGAGAAAGCACATGGGCGCCGGTATTAGCCAGGTTGCCCGATAATGTGCCGTTTGTTCCATTCAAATTCATGATGGTCGATAAGGTCAGCGTCGGAGAGCCGTTCCATGTGGCGTCCTCTCCGCCTTGCACACTTACCGTGCCACCCATCAGCGTAAAATCGTGCGTGAAGTTAGTATTGAAAAAGAAGGTTGAATTCTTGTTCAACACTAGGTCGGAAGCTGCGGTCGAGGCACCGAGAGCATTAGCATTGTCCACGCGTAGCGTGCCGGCAGTGACCATTGTCACGCCGCTGAAGCCCAGATTATCAGCGGTCAGGATCAGCGTACCTGTGCCACTCTTCCTACAAGCCGCTGCTTCCGCCGAGATTTGAGTTGATCGTCGCCATTGGCCCGTTGACAATAATGCTGGGGCTATCGCCGCCAAGGATCAGCATGCTGCCATTGATGACATAGTCGCTCGTACTATAGGTAATATTGTAGCACGTTTACGGGGCGTATTCAACGTAACGCTGCCCGGTGTTCCGCCGAAGATCGCATTGTCGAAGGCCGGTTTGCCATGGCTGAGAGCCAGTGCCGTTGAACCAGTTTGAAGAACTCGTGTCCCAGTTCCCGGAACCGCCTGTGCCTGTCGCCGCGCCATTGGCGTCCCAGGTAAGATTCTGCTCGCCATAAGCCGTTTGCATTAAAGCCGGAATTGCCAGTAGTGTTACGGCGAATCGCATATGTAGAGAAAGGTGGTTCTTTTTTTTTGTCATCGTTCCAGTGCTATATGAAATAGTTCTAATTTCCGGAGAATCGGATTCGACATGATGGGAGCAAACGCGGGCATTATTCCGCGTGCATAGGACTGCTGCCAGGAGCGGGATTCGCTGCCAAGGCCCTCAACCTGTCACCTATCCCATCATGTGAAGCTGGAGTTATGCTGAAGTTATGCAATCGCTGACTGGCGCCTGAGAGGGTGCCGTATTTTTGCGAAGACAAAAACTTCGGCGGGAAATAAAGCGAATATCTGCATACCCTTCGCTTTTGAATAACAGGCCTGTAGTGGCGAGAAATTTAACCGTAAAAGCGCGCCCTGACTACCTGTAAGATATTACAGGGTATGATCAAAGCGCCTTTCTACCCTTCACCAGGAAAAATTCGCATCCGCCAAAGTTCATGCTGGTGATCAAAAACATGACCCTTATAAGGCATGCTTCCGGCGACGATTGAGTAAGACGCCCAAAACCCGATGGCAACCAGTGCAAGCGTTGCAGGTTCAGGAACGTTATGTTACGTCCTCTCCTACAATCGGCAGCGGCGCTGGCATAAGCTGTGATATGCTTTTCTGGATTTGATAAGAACCCTCTATACCCTTCTCCACGTAATACCTCATATTTCCCCTGTAGTTGTTGTCATAATACGTTATCCCCAGGAAATAATTACCAGGGTCGAGTTCTAGTGAAAGTTGAGAGAACAGCGGTTGGTCGAAGTCGTCGTTGAATGCAAGCAACTTACCTGCTTCATCAAAAAGCGACAGCATGGTATCGAAATCGGAACCTAAGGTATCTGCAAAAAAGAACCCGCCTCCCCATTCAAAACCATAGACATCAGCGCCATCGTTATCGTGAATCGCGCCGAATATGGTTGTCGTATCCCAGGAAATGTATGCAGCCGTATCCGGTGTCGTCCCTACATCTTCCACTTCATGGTAAATACTGGCGTAGACGGGATGCGCCGCCATTAAAACGCCGGCCAATACAAGTGGTCTGCAAAACTTCCTGAATACTGATATCAATCTCATCATGTCCTCATTAAAATAATATGTCATATGGATGGAAACACTTTATTCCATTGGCTTCCTCGACCACGCACCTGCATCCATCGGCCCTTTTTATTCCGTAAACGCGGAAACCTCGTCTATTAGGCGTATTCATCGTTTCGCCATTCAAAACCATGCAGAATTTCACTGACTGATCATTTGGTTCGAACGATAGGGATGCATCATACTCATTCCAAGGCAAAGTCCAATTGGACTAAAGTACACCTATCGATAGTCAAGAGGGCGTGAAAGCCACCAGGAGGCCAAGCGATCCGGACTGCAGAAGACGCTCCTGTTTCGTTGATGCCATACAGCAGCATGGGAGCACCGATGAGATCGATGCCGGACGGGTTCGAGCGACGTCAGGATGTTGTGTTCTTCCTTCAGCCCTTCAACCTGAATCTGACAATCGGGGGGGGTGGAGTGAGCGGTTTTTAGAGTGCGGAGCAAGGCGCAACGATGCGGAATGCAACCGCGCAGAGCAGTGCCGATGGGCCGAGCGAAATCACGAGGGTGCGTTTATGCCTTTAGGCAAACATCCAACATTCAAGGCGAAAGCGTTGCCACCAGCGGCTTATGGCCTTTCGACCCTGGCTGAGCAACTACCGCCCCCTTTCCGATCCATTCACGTAAGAAAAATCCCATAACTCAGCCGTGGTTGATCAATAGGCAGCCTTCATGGCTGTATTTCCGGCAGTGCTCCAGATAACTTCCGGCGTGGTTCGCGACAAGTTCTACGATACTAGACCATAGCCAGGAGGGTGCATCCAGACTTTTTGCCCGGTTATGCTGAAGCTCTTTTTTCCACAGCTTCTGTGTGGCAACGCTCATCTGCCGTGCATGGGCCTTGCCTACTATAGCGGCGAGATATCGTGCCAGCTTTCGGGCTTCATCTTGAGTCAACTGTTTTATCTGGATTTTCATATCTTGCGGAAGCAACTCGCGTATAAAGACAGAACGCCCCAAAATCTGGGCCGCGACCATGCGATCACCGAGATATGGCGACAGGCGACGCGCCCCTTCGAGCACCCGTTCGCCATTTCCCTCCGGCATGCTGCTGCCAGGATACGCAGGCGCAACGGCTTTGACCGCCTCCTTGATATCTATCAGGCAGCGGCCTGTTTTCCCGTTTTTACCGTTTTTAATATCCAGTAGAACGGCATAGCGTAGTTGTCCGAGCGAGCTACAGCCTTTTATCCAATAGGCCGCATCAAGAACTTTGGCGGCAGTGTCTTCGTTTTTCGTGCCGGTCGGGGTGATATGACAAAATACGTTTTTCTTCTCGAAGATCTTTTCGATAGTCTTTTTTTCTTCTTTTGAAATCGGCCAGAATTTCTCTCCCAGCGGAATGTTCGGCCTAAGATCTTCAATCCGTTCCTTGGCCAGGTCCTTCCAGGACCGGCTTGCGGCCTCTTTCACCGTCATCTTGACCATTTGAGGTCGAGGAGATTCGTCTTTTTCCTTATTTTCGTCAAAGCAGTCCTCGTAGCCCGCCATTAACTGCTCGATCATCTGTGTAGTTACAACCCCCGACAAATCAGAATCCCGGGCAGCGGTTGCAAGAGACAGGCCAAGCCGTATCAAGTCATGCGCCGGGTTTCCGATTACAGTCTGATCCAAATCCCTTATCTGTACGTTGATTTTGCCTTCGATATTTCCGATCGGACCCAGATTGCCTACATGACAATCACCTGCAATCCAGACAGGCGGGCCTTGGGGCAGCGCGCGCCCTTTGGCACCGCTCAGCCACTCATAAAATTGAGCCGTATTGCCCCTGACAAAAGCATGCACGGAACAGGACATTTTATGCCTGCGATAAGCCGCCAGGGTCGCGTCTCTGGCATCGGGAGCGGGAGGCTTGCTTGGTGCCTGTTTCATTTAAACCGTCAGGTTCATGCGGTGATTATCTTCTAGAAGACCTTGGCTAATACCGGTCGAGAGGAGCAGGTCCGGAATCCGGGTGTTCGTTTCTGGTATCGTGATGCGGTTCAGATCCGGTGACGGAGTTCGCCTCCTTGTGCGTCTCTTGTTTTTTGTTGGCGCGATTCTCTATTTTCTCTTCGACTCGATTCCCACGGGTTTCTTCGCTGACGAGAATACCTTCATCCGATTCCTCAGGCAGTTGATCCACTGGCTCATCTGCCTTTAATTCATCACCTTTGTTTTTTTCGACTTTTCCATGAATGTCTCTCCTGCATTAAAATTAATTTCGCCAAAGCTGCGACATTTTTGATTTTCCTGAAGCGCGAGCGCAAGTTCCGTGCGATAGCGCACAGCCCCGGCTATTCAGCATTACCGCCGCAATAAAGACAATAAAAACCATGCAGATACAGTGGATTCTTATGTTTGCTATCGAACAGAGTTTTGCGCGGCGCATCCCCATTATTGTCGAGCCACCTTTTTATTGACGTGGCAATCATTTCGTATAAATCGAACATTAAGGAGAAGAAACCGATGAAAAATTTACTCATGCTGACGATTGCTTTGATGCTTCCCGCGTTTGCAGCCCACGCGGAAACAAGCAAGAAAGGCGACCTGAATGATGCTGAAATTGCCCATATCGTGGTTACCGCCAACCAGGTTGATATCGATGCCGGCAATCTTGCCAAGAAAAAAGCATCTAACGAAGATGTCCATGCCTACGCCCATCGTATGGTTGGCGAGCACACCGACGTCAACAAGGAAGCGAAGGAATTGGCTGCCAAGCTCAAGGTGACGCCCCAGGATAACCCGATCAGCAAGAGCTTGAAGGAAGATGGCAAGAAGAATCTTGAAAAGTTAGAGGGCCTGAGCGGCAAGGATTTCGACAAAGCCTACATTGACGGCGAAGTCGACCTCCACAAGAAAGTAATCGATGTGGCAGACAATAATAACTTGGCCAACGTCAAGAACGAAGAGCTGAAAGCCTTGCTCCTAAAGGTACGTCCCACGCTTGTCTCCCACCTTGAGCACGCCCAGAAAATCCAGGCAAAATTGAAATAAAAGTATTGAAGCTAAAAACGGAAGGAGGCCAAGTCGTATCGTTTTGCCTGGTCTCCCCCTGCATGTAACAACTCGGAAGTTGTGCTGGTATTGCACTATTAAGGGGCTGATCGGACCTTCCATGCGAAAATCGAAGACTGCCATCATCGAACCACATACAGCAAGCTCGTGCGACCCTTGGGATTATAGCCCGCTTCGACTATTACCCAGATTGGATCAGGTTGTAGCCGTGCCTCTAGCTAAACTGGAGCCACCGGAAACCATAGCGAAAGGTCCAGATCTGCCTCAGCCACTCTTCCACTAAAGAAATTAGTAGCCCCCTCCTGATCCACCCGATTGGCCGGAGGAGCCCGCTCCTTGGCCTGATTCCCCGGAGGAGCCCGCTCCCTGGCCCGATGAGCCGGACGAACCTGCCCCCTGCCCCATGGATGACCCTCCAGACGAAGACCCGTCTCGACTCGATCCGCCTTTGCCCCGAGGTAGAGCTCCGAGGCCTGTCGCTGCCTTGACCTGAAGAAGCGCCTTGTCCGGACTGCCCTGCCGAGGAACCTGTCTTGTCCACCGGCCCGCCCTGCCCGGACATATCGCCATACTGTCCTGTCTGGTCTCCCGCGCCTGCGGCATAAGCCGCACCAGTAGCACCAAAGATGACAACACCCGCAAAAACTACAGAGCGGGCCGTTTTTTTCAGCATAAGAATATTTTCCATGATAATTATCTCCTTTGCCAGCGGAATTGCTGAATTGAAATACTACTCAGAATGTCGGAGCGTTCCGTACGTTGACGCACAAACCAAATACGACGGAGCCTGCTGCCCCCAGCCCTGGTCGACCATGAAGGCTTGTTCAAGGAACCGGCAGCGCGAATTGGCCGCAGGCAATCGGCGAAAATGTGGGCTAACGAACAGAACGGCCGAAAACCACGGGGTATCTTCCTGAAACACGTAATGCAAGTTTGTTTGAATTCGAGAAGACCTTCCAACCGGAAATCATACATTTATCATATTGGAGATAATCATGCCCACCCCGCACAGTACTACGACCAGAAAAAGCCCGGTACCGCGAACGACTACGCGCAGATCCAAGCACGACGCCATCAAGTTGCTGGCCGACGATCATGCCAAGGTAAAAAAAATGTTCAAGGAGTTCGAGAAACTATGCAAGAAGAATGAGGAGGAAGGAAAGGAAGAGCTGGTGGAACAAATTTGCAAGGAACTGACGGTACACGCACAGTTGGAGGAGGAAATATTTTATCCCGCTGCTCGAGAGGCAATCGACGACGACGACCTGATGAACGAGGCGATGGTTGAGCACGCATCAGCCAAGGATCTGATCGCCCAGATTCAATCGATGGAAGTTTCCGACCCCATGTACGACGCAACAGTCAGTGTCCTCAGTGAATATATCAACCATCATGTGGAAGAAGAGGAGGGCGAAATGTTTCCCAAAGTACAGAAGTCGAAAATGGACCTCGAGGAAATCGGCTTGGAAATAGCCGAACGGAAAGAGGTTTTGATGGAAGAATGACGCAAGCAAATGTCTGCGGCTCCTGCATACTGTACCTCGCTGCCTAATTCGGGGCAAGCGGGAGCCGATAGAATTTAGCGGATCGGCCTTTCCGAAGTACTTCACGCTTAAACGCATAGCTGATTTTTCCATCGGCATCCGGATATATGGCAGAGATATGGCGGGATTAAATGGGGATTAGAACTAGCGCCTGTCGGACTTGAAGAATCGCAGCGAAAAAGTGACTGGAGGAGACGGATTTGGTGGATTTTGAAGGCCAAGAGTTATTCTATTGGCCGAAAAAGCGGCGAAATATGAAGCAGCCAGACGCTTTTGCAGCCGATTTCCTTTAAGTCCGACAGGCGGCTATGTCATTGTTCGATTCCCGCCTGTCACAGACGCCATTCCCGAATAGTCAGGTGCGATTTCGTGCCGCTTCGATTCGATATAACGATCCATTGCGTCCTCTAAGGTGGGTAAAAGAATCCCCCGTTCACTGGACAACGCGCTATAAGCGGGGCGGGGGGCGCAGAAAGCCCATCTCGTAGCGTGTAAGTGCCTTCAGGCTGCCGGGGTCAATACATGCCTTTGCAGCGATCTTGAGGGCGAAATCCGCCCAGGTTAGAGGTTCGCCATTGGTCAAATGCCAGATCCCTGCCTCCCTATCGATAAGCAGGTCAAGACTGGCATCCACGAGATCCGGCACGTAGGTGGGAGAAACGGTAACATCTCTTGAGGCGGTAAATGGATTACCCTGGGCTAAGGCTTCAAGGGCAAGGGTAACGAAGTTGTAAGTGTCCCATGGTCCAAAAAATGCGCTGGTGCGCACTATCAAAGCTTCAGGACACAGGTCGAGGACCCTGCGCTCGGCCTCGGCCTTGCTTCTGCCATAGTTATTCAGAGGCGCGACCGTATCACTTTCCAGATAGGGAAACTGTTGCCTCCCGTCAAATACAAGATCACTGGAGAACGTCAACAACTGGATGCCTTGGGCCGCGCAAATATCCGCCAGAACGGATGGTCCGGTAGCGTTCTCGCGGAAACAGCGACTCACATCACTTTCCGCGTTGTCGACATGGACATAGCCACTTGCGTTGACAACAGCCCACGGTTGATGCCGGTTGACAGCTCCCTCGACCGAAGACCTCACTGCGATATCCATTTCCTTACGGCTTAGCAATTTACACGTCAGGTTGCGCTGCTCGCAAACTTTTGCAAATGCCCTGCCCAGCGTACCGGTTGCTCCCGCGATAAGAATCGGCTGCATGGCTCCGTTTCTCGCGCTATGGTATTTGGCATGAAGAGAGGCGACGCCTGTGCGTGATGCGACCGGCTTGCAGGTAAAGCGCCCTGCCCGGCGCCACCAGCCCAGCCCTTTCAACACGGGATGAGAAGGGGCGCGACCGGCAGCCAGTTCCTGCATCAGGGTTGCAACCGCGGTGGCACGCGGCGTAATGGAGCGTACATCGAATGGTCCGGGCTCATAGTAACCTCTACATTCGGTAACCAGGCAATTCCAGTCGTAAGAACCCAAAAGTGCCCATACTGTAACAGCGCGTATGTCTACTCCCTGCTGCCGTGCCTGCCTGGCGGCTTGCCAGATTTCGAGAAGCCATCGCATCTGATCTTCCCGGCCTGCACCTAAGTGTGCTTCGGTGATCGCCAGTGGCAATCGATATCGTTCCCAAGCTTCCTCAAGCAAGGGCCCGACACCAGTCATTGGGGTAGCAAGCACCCGCACTGGTTCGATATCGGCAAAGCGAAAACCCCGGTAAGTACTAATACAATGCGCGGGATACCGCTCAACGCGCTGATCCAGCCAACGGTCGCTGGTAATATAGTAGTTGATGCCAATGATTTCGGGCGGACAGCTATTTTCCTTAAACCAAAGGAATTCGGAAGGATCGATTCCCGTGCTGATCAGGTATTCCCACAGGGGATGTTCTTGCTCCACTTTTCCGCATAGCAAATCCCACGCCAGCCAGCGGCGAGCGTTATAAAAACTTGCCAGCTCGGCCATTTCAGGAGTGCTATAGGTCTTGCCCAGATCATCTGTCTGAACAAGCTTGGCATGGGAGTTAACTTGACGGATAGCTCGCATCGATAACACGATCGCGCGGCACTGGTTCAGCAATGCCCGGATAAATGTCCGCTCGTCGCGCCCATGCGGGTACCACAAGCCATATAATCCGCTAAAGCGCGCCGTAGTCAACGGTTCATTAATCGGCGTGTAATACTCCACCCAAGGGTAGCGCTGGGCTACGGCACCGGCAAAGGCGGCAAGTTGCCCTGCAAAATCGGGGTCGGTCAAGCTGGTATGTATTGGGCCGCTTCCGTGATGCATTAGCCCTACAATAGGAGTAATGCCGCGTGCTTGCAACTCTGGTAATCGGGCATCCGGCCAGGACCAGTCAGCCTCGTCAAGCCCATCGGGAGCCGTATGCTCCCACAAAACCGGGTAACGTATCGCGCGAATACCAAGGGACGCAAATCGCTCAAGATCGCATATCCGTCCGGCATGCCCGTTACGATCCATCTGGCTGAAATACTGATTTGCTACGCGGTTTACCGTGCATTCAAGGCCCCCCCATAGCACCACCTCTTCCGCGAAAGCTCGGCCTTCTTTCTCGTTCATGCAAATTTTACCTTAAGCAATTTCGTTCCAATTACCTCGGTCAACTCTCAAGTGCGGTGCCCGCTCAGAGTAGGAATAAGCCCATCTTACTTGTTCCAATTTGTTGCCGGAATCAGGCATCGTGTGAAAATCAAAAAAGATTTCTCCGATAATATTCCTGCCGGTCTTCCGGATTTCCGTCCGCCTGTAGCGCCAGGCTGGACTAGTGAATCACTGCCGCACGTCAACTACCGCTTCCTGGGCGCGCAGCCTTCGTCTTCAACTAAACTACCACCTACTGAAAGTAGGTGGGTTAGCGCAACTTGATGCAGACGACTAAAGTCGACTAACCGCATCAAGTTAAACGCGCATGAGTCAACACATTTAAAGTCAAAGTCACCGTCTAAAGACGGTGGTTTTAATCAAATTTATTGAAATAAATCTAGCGCCATTTTGTTCTCCTCATGATAATAACGCGCTTTATACCTGGTGAGTTGAAGTTATATGACACTACCCAACTGCCGGGCTGAGTTTCCGCTTCCTTGCTTGGGAAGAAGTGCCGAACAGCTTAAAATCGGTTCGCCACCTACTTGCTTGAATATTGCTGCAGTTGGAAACTTTTTTCGACTGGCTTGCAAAAGTAGAGAATGGCCACATGCTAAGAACCAAAATTCACCTCTCGGTTCGAAAGTATACATAACTCAGGATTTGATTTTTCCACCCGTCCAAAATTATTGCCCAGCCATACGTGCCACACGGACGGCATGTGGGCTACCGAACAGAATCGATCGCTCGCTGAGGTTAATATCTACATTAAGCATGCAACCATCAATAAAGGGCAATGGTGGAATCTTTTATCCTGCAACTAAAGACCCGGTTAGTAATGAGCTCTGATGAATGGAGCAACAGCGAGCGCTTGAAGCCAAGGATAAGCCTCATAAATTCAATCACCCGAGCCTGGTCTCGATTTAACTGATGAGTTTAGGATGACCCGATGCAAACTCTTATCGTGCTGTCACACCTGCGTTGGGACTTTGTCTATCAACGCCCGCAGCATCTTCTGTCCCGCCTGGCGGAGCACTACAAGATTCTTTTCTTCGAGGAACCGAAGTTCCATGAAAGAGAGCATCTTGTCGTAGTTTCCACGCCCCATCCAAACGTAATGGTGTGCCGTCCACATACGCCGGTAAAAGCAGCCGGCTTTCACGATGACCAGTTGCCCTATCTCAAGCCGCTGCTGCGTCAACTGGTTTCGGATCACAAAAGCCATATCGCCTGGTTTTACACACCCATGGCTTTACCGCTGCTGGCGGAACTGGATCCCTGCCTGATCGTATATGACTGCATGGATGAACTGGCCGCTTTCAAAAACGCGCCTAAACAATTACTACAGCGCGAAAATGCTTTATTCAAAGTGGCCGATATTGTCTTTACCGGCGGCCCTGGCCTGTTCCGGGCGAAGCGTGAACGCCATCCTGATGTTCACTGTTTTCCGAGCAGCGTGGATATTGCCCACTTTGCGCAGGCACTGGACCGCGCAGCCGGTGACGCCTTATACCCGGACATGCCTCGGCCACGGCTGGGGTATTACGGGGTGATTGATGAGCGCGTTGATATCGAGCTCATTGCAGAGCTGGCGGATGCGCATCCCGAATGGCAGATCGTGCTGGTCGGCCCGATTGTGAAAATCAATGTAGCGGATCTGCCTAAGCGGTCGAATATTCATTACCTGGGCCAGCAGTCATATGAATCTCTACCGAAGTTCCTGGCCAGTTGGGATTTATGTCTGCTTCCCTTCGCGCTCAACGAATCCACCCGTTTCATCAGCCCTACCAAAACGCTGGAATATATGGTGGCCGAGCTGCCGGTAATAAGCACCAATATTGCAGACGTGGTGGAACTCTATGGGAAGGCGGTTACCATTGCCTCCAGCAGGGCCGAATTCATTTCGGCATGTGAGCGGGCGTTGGATGAAAAACCGGACGAGAAAAAAATCGGGTGGAAATAACCCGAAACATCGTATCAGCCAATTCTGGACGTCTACCGCAGAACGCATGCATAGCCTGATGTCAGAAACCTTGGAGAAGCGATCGAGTTCCAGGCAAACAGCCGGGCGGGAGCGTTCCAGGCGTGATATTGGATCCACCGTGACAAACTATGAGTGCGTTATCC